>DAINRK010000166.1:0-8705 GCA_036741855.1 Anaerolineales bacterium | reverse complement strand
AAACAACAGCGCCTAATATCATCGCGCCGCCGATCACAAATTTATTGATTTTCATAATTTACTCCACTACCAAATATGAACAAATGTATTGTACATGCCTAGATTAAGGGTGACTGAGAAGCCAGTAAATTCAAAGTCCTATATTTTCACAAACTATATCCTATTTCCTTGTTGCATTCAAGCACTGCGAGCACTTTGAGAAAAATGTCCAGCAGAAAACTGCTGGACATTTTGCGTTGCCCGACTGTCGGGCAAGTTTGTCACCTAATTGAATTGCCCGGTTTGAGACTCTCGATAGAAATTCAGCGCTCCGCCGTGGCCATGGAACCAGCAGTCACGTCGGACTTTTGTGCGTCAAACGCGGCCAAGGTTTCCTCCTTTTCGCGCCTGGGCACCTTGAAGTGATCAAGGGCGCGGCCAAGCTCCGCAGACACTTCATCGAACACTTCGGGTGGGATGTGTAAGTCGAAATGGGCGTCGTGCAAGCTCTTGGCTGTATATTCATATGGTCCGCCTGACACCGCGCACACCCACAATGTCCGGTTGAATTTGAGTCCTGGCAATCGTTCCTTGTATTTCTCCGTGTGCCAGTCCTGCAACTCGGGGTTTGAATTAACAATCTTCGGATTTTTCAAAAGCTGATCGCTGAAACGATCCACCACTGCGGCGATGGAGTAGGCGCAGCCGAGCCGTTCGTAAAGGCTTTGCTCTGTCATCTTTCATACTCCTTACTTTAGTTTGTGTTGGGCTGACTCAACATTCCAAAATTCCGCTAGTCGCTATTGGACCGGTTTCTGGATGCTACGGCGAGGCAGCACCACCTAGTGATTTCAGATAGTCGACCAGGTCAGATTTTTCGCTATCTGTCAAACCCAGAGAGAATAAGGTATTGTAGTGGTTGACAACATCCAATAAGGTAGCAAACCGCCCATCATGATAGAAGCCGCCTGTTGTATGTGTCCAAAGGCCCTTAAGTGGTGCGGTGCGGTACTTTTCGTCTGGTGATCGCTTGGCTTGGAAATCATCTATGCCAATTTCAGCTGGAGTATGCAGATTCCAGCCAGGCTCAGTGAAAAGTGGTGGCACGTGGCAAGTTGCGCATTGGGCTTTTCCATTGAAGACCACCTGTCCGTGTGCGGCAGCTGCCGGGTTAAAGCTCCCGGCCGGCGGCTGCGGAGCAAGCAGTGATAACTGATATGCATGTAAAGCTGGCAGCTTGGAGGTGATCAGATCTGTCGGATTCCTTATGTTTCCAAATCCTTCTCTTGCTGCAATTGGGAATTTAGCAGCGTCATTCAGGCGCGGATCGTAGAATGTGCCTTTGCCATGCATCTCAATATTGGCAACGAAAGCATTCCAGTAGGGAACCGAACCCCAGCCGGTCCAGGTATGTAGGTTGACACCTGCCAGGCCAAACGCTGGCGGGATCAAAGTGGCACCTGAAACGTTGGTGCCTGTTACCACACCATTCGACACTTGTTGGGGATTAAAAGCCTTGCCATCTAAAACCAGCTCAGCATCGAACTTTCCGGGCCCCCAGCTATTGAGCACGCTGCGCACCGTGGCCTGATCCGTGCCCAACAGATCCGCAAAGATCTGCAGATTAGGCGCGAGTGCAACAATCGCACCCACATTCAAGTCGCGGTTGGCCCAACCATCCAGCCGTCGGCCAATCCCAGTAGAAAAGGAATTGTCTACAGTCGAATGGCATAATGCACACTGAATGCCCATTGAACGTAGGCTGCCATCGTCATTAAAAAATCCAGTGACGCCGACAACAGCATTCAGCCTAAGCAGAGCCAATGTTACGGCTGGGTCATTTAGATCAACTTGCCCCTTCTTCAGCTGTTTTTGTAGTCCTCCTGGAAGGGCCTGCACGTCGACTTTCAACCCGACATCCAAGGCAGTTGCCGGGCTTACTCCGGGCCCTACACCCCCGAACTGCTCGCCCTGAATTGCCTGGTGCAATTGAAGCTCCCCGCCCCAGAAATCCTCATCTCCAAACGTATCAAAACGGAAGATCTGTTGGCCTTCGGCAATCAGGTTCGCCGTCCGGCTGGCATTAGCCTGGCTGCCCACAGCCACGATCGTCAACATCAGGAGCAAAACTCCTGAATAGATCAATAGTTTGTAACGCGTCTTGCGTTCCAACATAATGCTCTCCTTTATTATCCCTATAACCAATGTCCAGCGAAGTCAATAGGGAGCCCAGAGTCCTGCATCCAGGAAAAGTGAGAGGGCTTCCTCCCCTAAATGGTTTAGCTCATAAAATTTACGTCTAATGCCTCCTTTCTTTTACAGTGATTGTAAGGGGCTGATAGAGATCTTCATGCCGCAATTACCTAACATGAGTACCACATGAATAATTGCGTAATCCGCGTATAAATATATTCGCCTTGAAAACAATCAGGGATTTCCCCCAAATACTTTTGCTCCTAAATGTTATTTCAAGGGACTCCTTTCTTGCAACACGAATTACACATGAAAGATAGAAACACAATGCTTCTATTAAATAGATACGCTGAAACGGGAGGGATGGATTTACTAAAGGCATCCGTACTTGATCAAAGCCGTCTCTGCTATATACAAATCAGAATTCTGCTTATTAGTTTCACAAGGATGGCTTTTCTTACCAAAAAAACAGCGCTTCCAATTCTCTGGAAGCGCTGATTGCACACAGACGAACCATTTAGTCTTCCTCTTCTTCCTTTTCAACACCGAATATTGCATCAATTCTCTCCAAGACATCGGGCGTGAGTTTTGGCGCCACGTCTGCGGCTTTCAAATTTTCGTGCAATTGTTCGACCCGGCTTGCGCCCGTAATGGCCGTGCTGACATTTGGATTTTTGAGAACCCACGCGAGCGCTAGTTGTGGAAGTGTGCAACCCAGTTCTTCTACGATCGGCTGAAGAGAGCGGACTTTGGCCATTTTTTCTTGATCGGTGACCGCCTCATGAAGCCAGTCAAATCCTTTTAGCGCAGCACGGCTTTCACTTGGAATGCCATCAAGATATTTTCCCGTAAGTATCCCTGTTGCCAGTGGGCTCCACGTTGTTGAGCCGTAACCATAATCCTTGAACAAGCGCGCATATTCTTTTTCGAATCGCTTTCGTTCAAGGAGATTATATTCAGGTTGTTCCGTTACTGGTTTATGCAAATGGTGTTTATCTGCAATTTCGATTGCTGCCACAATTTCATCAGCCGCCCATTCAGACGTACCCCAATAAAATGCCTTGCCCCATTCGATGATATTGTGCATTGCCCAAACCGTTTCTTCGATCGGTGTTGTCTTATCGGGACGATGACAATAAAGGACATCGACATACTCCAGTTGGAGGCGTTCCAGTGAGCCATTGATTCCTTCGATCAGTCGTTTGCGATTCAAGGTATGATGTTCATTTACTCCATCATGCAAGCCCCAATAGATTTTGGTCGTAACCAGATAACTGCCACGCCGCCAGTTTAGTTTCTTCAGTGCCGCCCCCATCACTTCTTCCGATTGGCCCTTTGCATATGCCTCAGCATTATCGAAGAAATTAACACCGGCATCATAGGCGGCGGCCATGATTTCCTTTGCTGCGTTTACATCCACCTGATTTTTGAATGTAATCCATGAGCCTAAAGAAAGTTCGCTGACTCGAATCCCAGTGCGACCAAGATGCCGATATTCCATACTGCCTCCATAATAGATTTTTGTATTAGCTCATATGAATTATAATGCCCGAAACTTTTATTGGTGCAGCGTAGATTCAACTCTCGGGAGGTGTTCATGCAGGTCATCGATTATGTATCGGCTGGCAGTGTTCAAGAAGTTGTGGGCTTATTGACGTCCAAAAATGAAAAGGCACGCGTCTTAAGTGGAGGCACGGATCTCCTCGTGCAACTGCGGGAGAATCGTCGTAAAGCGGAGTTGTTGATTGATCTCAAGAATATCCCCGAACTTACCTCCATCCACTATGATCCACAGATTGGGTTATGGATTGGAGCCGCTGCTTCGTGTTCCGAGATTTGTCGTAATAAATCCGTTTTAGAACTTTACCCAGGTTTGGTGGACGCCATTCGGTTGATCGGCGGAGTGCAGATCCAATCTCGCGCCAGTATTGGCGGAAATTTGTGTAATGCCTCTCCGGCGGCGGATTCTATTCCGGCATTGATCGTTCATAACGCCAAATGCCTGATCGTGAATAATAATGGAACCCATGAAGTACGCGTTGAACGATTTTGTGTGGCACCAGGCAGGAATGTCTTGCAAGATGGAGAATTCTTGCTTGCAATCGTAGTCCCTGTGATTCCGAAAAATTATGGCGCGCATTATCTGCGCTTTATTCCCCGCAATGAAATGGACATCGCGGTTGTTGGCGCGGGAGCATCTGTGACGCTTGATCCAAAGAAGGAAAAAATCCTTTCCGCGCGAATCGCGCTGGGAGCCGTTGCGCCAACTCCGCTGTTCGTAGAAGAAGCTGGACTATTTTTAGTAGGCAAGGAAATTACGCAGGAAAATATCCGGGAGGCGGCCGCGATCGCGCAAGCTGCGGCGAGTCCCATTTCTGATTTGCGCGGCACCGCTGAGCATCGAAGACATTTATGTGCTGTTCTCACGAAACGCGCACTTGAAAGAGCCATCGAAAGGGCGAGGACCGCATGAACAAAAAAGTTCACGTGCAAGCCATCATTAACGGCGAAGACGTTGAGTTCTTATGTGAACCGCGCCAGAGCCTGCTGGAAGTACTGCGCGAGACTCTGGGTTTGACTGGCGCGAAGGAAGGCTGCAACAACGGTAACTGCGGCGCGTGCAATGTAATCTTGGACGGCAAGTTGGTGAACTCATGTTTGGTTTTGGCAGTTGAGATTCATGGACACAACGTGACTACCATCGAAGGGGTCGCCACGCCCCATGGATTACATCCGCTTCAGAAGGAATTTCTCGCTCATGCCGCTCTTCAATGTGGATTCTGCACCCCTGGCTTTATCGTCGCTTCAAAGGCTTTGCTCGATCAGAATTCAAACCCGAGCGAAAGTGAAGTGCGAGAATGGCTTGCTGGAAATCTGTGTCGCTGCACCGGTTATGATCGAATCGTACGCGCGGTGATGGATGCTGCTCAGGTTCAGGAGAAGACTCTATGACCACAAATGAATTAGTTGATGAGAAGAAAATTACCTATGAGGTGATCGGAAAAAATCCGACTCGTCACGACGGGACAGATAAAGTTACGGGACGCGCGCTATATGGCGCAGATATTCGATTGCCTGGCATGTATTATGGCGCGATGTCACGCAGCCCACATGCACATGCTCGTATCTTATCGATTGATACAAGCAAAGCGGAAGCGTTCCCAGGCGTAAAGGCAGTCATCACTGCCAAAGATTTGCCGGATGTGGAGAGTAAAATCGCGGACCTTGGCGAAGGCACCATTAACCTGCGTCATCAAAGTAATAATGTTCTTGCAAGGGACAAGGTGTTGTATTTTGGTCATGCGGTCGCCGCCGTTGCTGCAACCAGCATTCATGTCGCTGAGGAAGCTGCCGCGCTGATTAAGGTGGAGTATGAAGTGATGCCGCCTGTGTTGGACGTCCGGAAAGCGATGCAGGAAGATTCCGCGATTCTGCTGGACGATATACGGACGGACGAGTTGGGAAAGAAAGGTGAAGTTCCAAGCAACATTGCTTCACATTCTCAGGAGCAGGTCGGTGATCTTGAGAAAGGGTTTCAGGATGCAGCAGTGATTGTGGAACGCGAGTTCTTTACGTCCATGGTGCATCAGGGATATATCGAACCACAAAACGCAACTGCGCAATACAACCCAGATGGACAGATCACCATTTGGTGCAGCACGCAGGGCGCGTTTGGGGCCCGCGAACAAACCGCGGAGATTCTTGATATTCCCATTTCAAGGATCCGGGTGATCCCCATGGAAATCGGTGGTGGGTTCGGAGGAAAGGTTGGAGTATACCTGGAGCCGGTCGTGGTTTTACTCTCACGCAAGAGCGGCTATCATCCGGTCAAAATGACAATGAGTCGGAGTGAGGTCTTCGCAGCTACTGGACCTACATCTGGTTCTTATATAAAGTTAAAAATGGGCGCAGATGAAAATGGGAGAATCACGGCCGCGCAAGCAACGCTGATATATGAAGCTGGTGCATATCCTGGCTCTCCTGTGGGTGGAGGGATGGGTGTCATGTTCGCACCATATCGAATCGAAAATGCACAGATGGATGGGTACGATGTGCTTGTCAACAAACCGCGCACCGCCGCGTATCGCGCGCCCGGAGGATCCAACGCGGCTTTCGCTGCTGAGACTGTCATTGATGAATTGTGTGAAAGACTTGGAATTGATCCTATTGAATTTCGCCAGTTGAATGGAGTAAAAGAAGGCGATCGCCGCGTTGGTGGTCCCCTATATCAGCGAATTGGATTTTTGGAAACGCTCGAAGCCGCGAAGAATTCCCCTCATTATCGCACGCCGCTTGAAGGTCCACATCGCGGGCGTGGCGTTGCATCCGGCTTTTGGTTTAACTATGGCGGCAAGTCCAGTGCGTCGGCAAGCATCAACCAGGACGGCACGATCAGCCTCTTAACGGGTTCCGTGGATATTGGCGGCACGCGTACATCCATTGCGATGCAGTTGGCCGAAGGACTCGGGCTTCCAGCGGAATCGATTCGTCCCGGAGTCGCAGATACGGATTCTGTTGGTTTTACGGAAGGCACATATGGAAGCCGCACGACATTTGCTACGGGTTGGGCCGCGTACGAAGTAAGCAAACAATTGAGAGAGAAACTGTTGGAACGCGCCGCCATCCTTTGGGAAACCGAACCAGCTAAGATTCGTTTTGAGCACGGCACATTTTTATTTGACAATAAGCAGATGACGATTGCAGAACTCGCTTCACGTTTGGATGAAACAGGTGGTCCTATAGTTGCCAGTGCAGCTGTTCGGCCGGAGCAATCTGGTCCCACATTTGCGACTCACATCGTTGACGTCGAGGTGGATCCCGAAACAGGCAAGGTGCAAATTCTTCGTTATACGGCAGTGCAGGATGCTGGAAAAGCAAATTATCCCAACTACGTCGAGAGTCAAATTCAGGGCGGGGTTGCACAGGGTGTAGGCTGGGCGTTGAATGAGGAATATCTCTATGATGAGCAGGGACGCCTGATAAATTCAAGCCTGTTGGATTATCGTATGCCTGTGACTCTGGATTTGCCAATGATCGATGCGATCATCGTTGAAGTACCCAACCCAGGACATCCCTATGGTGTGAGAGGGGTGGGAGAGGTGCCCATTGTCCCGCCGCCCGCCGCGCTGGCAAATGCTATTTATCACGCGGTAGGTGTACGTATGAATATCCTGCCTGCAACGCCTGCTCGGATTGTTGCAGAACTTAATAAGCGACAAGGATAATTGTTTGCCAGTCGTTGGGATTCCATCTTTGTTGCGCGATCTTACGAACGGACAAAGCTTTCTTTCTGTCAAGGGGGATACGGTCCAGCAGGTGATCGAAAATTTGGAAGCGCTCTATCCCGGTATCAAAGAGCGTTTATATGATGGAGATCGACTGCGACCATCCATTGCGATCGTCGTGGACGGGCATGTAAGCACGTTGAAACTTCGCCATCGACTCAAGGAATCCAGCGAAGTCCATTTTGTGATTTCGATCAGTGGCGGGAATGCTTAAGAGAAAAGCCAAACTCAAATGATTCTTCGGATATGTTTTTGCTTTTCCACCCGAAGAAGCAAAATCCCTCATTTAGCCATAATTGTCTGATGCGCCCTTCCGTTTGTTTCATCCCTCTTTTAGCGTTCATCATTTTATTGACTTCTTGTGCCCCTCAACCGACTCAATCAGCGCCATCAACGATTGAATTAATTCCATTCGTTACCTCAACCCAAAGTCCGACTAAGACTCCCGAAGGCCTGGTCGCCGCTGAGACGCCTCTGCCCAGCCCGACACCTTTTACATACACGGTGCAAACAGGTGACACAATCAGCAGCATCGCTCTCGAATTTGGTGTATCCATCGATGACTTGCAAGCTGCAAACCCTGAAATTTCGCCCAATGCAATGGCTGTGGGAACTGTTTTGAAAATCCCGAGTATCCCTGATAATCCATCAGGCGAGCCGACACCCACTCCTGCATCCATTACTGTCAAGCAAATTGAATGCTATTCAACGGTAGATAAAGGGATGTGGTGTTTCATTCTTATTAACAACGATTTTTCAGATTTAATAGAAAATGTCAGCGCGCAGGTGACATTGATTGACATCAACAATGCAACATTAGCCAGTCAAATGGCATTATTACCTCTGAATATCCTTCCACCTAATACTTCATTACCTCTTGCTGTTTTTTTTCGACCTGATGTTCCCGCCAATGCGAAGCCTCAAGTACAAGTACTGACCGCGATCCGACTTTTGCCGCACGATGAAAGATATTTGTCTGCAACGATCAATAACACTTTAGTAGAAGTAGATGCAGATGGTCATAACGCGCAAGTCAGGGGATTGGTCTTATCCCAGAATCAATCATTGGATGCGACTCAAATCTGGGTGGCGGCGACCGCTTATGATAACGCTGGTCACGTGATTGGTGTTCGCAGGTGGGAATCAAGCACAGCTCTACCTGCAGGAGGGAGTCTTCCATTTGAATTTATGATTTCTAGTATTAGGGGAAGAATCGCGCGGGTCGAGTTTGCAGTGGAAGCCAGACCA
>DAINRK010000165.1:0-8752 GCA_036741855.1 Anaerolineales bacterium | reverse complement strand
GTTTACCGTGGGCCACGCACCGAGGAAGAACGGAGTAACGGAAAGTTTCCCATTGATAATGTTGAACCGGCGAGAAAGGTGATGACCTTCCCATCTCCAGCCCCAGGGTTCAACATCGGGTGTACCAAACACGGTCACATAGTAAAGCTCGGGGTCGTTGCCCAGATCGTTTTGCAGAGAGATGATATCAAGCGATTTCTGCAAGCCATACGCAGAGAGGCTGGTCTGCAATAAAGCAAATGCCGCGTCACGCTGAGAGATTCCCATTTCGCGCAGAGGTAGTCCATTGCGAGGAAAATTTCCTGGCGTTGTCCAATGCCAGCGAGTCAGTTCAGGGTCGTTGAAGACATAGGTGGATTTTGTCCGTTGTGTCTCATCCAGAGAAGCAAGGTACTGCATCGCTCGGCTGGCAATATCGTTAATCAGAGTGCTGACCGACAGTCCGGCTGTAGGTGTTGTGCCAGGCACGGTTGTGACAGTTGGAGCAGGTGTACTGGTTGGAAATGGCGCGTATGTAGGTAGTAAAGCTTCGGTCGTCCGGGCAATGGGTGAACAGGCTGCCAGCCCGCCAATCATTCCAAACGCGCCTACCTTCAAGGCGTCTCTGCGGGAAAGTTTTTTCGACATGGGGATACCTCCAAAAAGCGAACTACAGATCACGTACTTTTGAAACACATACGTGCTTTCCATCCGTCTGGATTTTTATACCAGCCTTACATTAATTCATGATGACAGGGGAAGGAGCCTTATTGATTTATAGATATGGGAACAGCCAGAAGTCTGACACAGTGTAAATCACCAGGTCGAGAGCAATTGCTTCTTATTCGAATGAGAGGCTTACTGGATAATTCTGCGTAGATAAAAAGGGAAACAAGCTATACTCACAAAATCCCATTAATCAAACAAGGAGAAACTATGGAAATTGAAATCGTACACCGCCCATCCTATTCACTGGCTGTGGCGAAACTGACACCGAACGAACGCATCCGGGCAGAAGCTGGTGCAATGGTCAGCATGAGCAGCAGTGTCAATATCGAAACCAAGGCAGAAGGCGGGATCCTCAAGTCATTGGGGCGTGCTGTCCTAGGCGGAGAATCCTTCTTTCAGAACTTCTTCGTCGCTTCGGCGCAGGGCGGCGAAGTGACACTTGCTCCCGAATTGCCTGGTGACATGATGCTGATCGAACTTCAAAACCAGAAATTGTTGATCCAGGCGGGCTCCTATGTAGCTTCTGAAAATGGCGTCGAGTTGACAGCAAAAGTGAGTGTCAAGGCGTTTATGTCCACGGAGGGAATCTCCATGCTCGAAGCCTCAGGGACCGGGAAACTGCTAGTTTCATCCTATGGCGCGATCTTCGAACGCCAGATTGCAACAGGCGAAAAATACGTTGTAGACACGTCCCATCTCGTGGCATTTAGTGCAAACATGGGTGTGGTACCCAAAACAGTGGGTGGCATTAAGTCCACATTGTTCAGTGGCGAAGGACTCGTTGTCGAGCTGACCGGCCCCGGCATGATCTACATGCAGACGCGTTCTCCGCGCGCATTGATCAACTGGATCATCCCGCAATTGCCCAAGCCGGAAATCAAGAGTTCATAAAGAGTGAAAGGAGCTGCAATGAGCAGCTCCTTTTTATTTTCATACCGATAAGCTATAAATCTTGGTCTTCTAGCGCGTACGCGATGGCTTGTTCTATGGTCATGGCGCGGCCCTCTTCCACGGCTTCGTCGAATGCCGATTCACCAAGCCCGGCTCGGCAAGGCGCAAGCCAATCTTCGAACTGAACTTCATCATTTTCTTGCCATGCGCCAATAGAGTCCCAAATATTTCTCGCGGCCCAATAGAGGTGAACAGCACGGGCCAGGTCACCTGCGCGCTCTGCAGCTGCAGCAAGACGACTCATTGCACCGGCAATTCCATGTTTGCTATCTAGTCGCCTCGCAAGAATCATTGCTTCTTGTAATGCAATCATTCCGCGCTTCACATCACCCTGCTCCACTTGGAGAATACCAACAAAGTCGAGGGCAAAACTTTGAAAATATGAGTCGCCGATTTCGCGAAACAGTGCCAGTGCCTTCTCATGAAGGGAAAGTGATAGCGCTCGTTCATTTTGATCATGAGCTCTCAAGGCCAGACCCATCACCGTGTGGGCATACTCCCATTTGTCGCCAACCTCCTGAAAGAGTGCCTGACTTTCCTCCAAACTGGATTGGGCTCCCGAATAGTTATTTTCCCTTATCAGAATTATGCCCAGAATAGAGAGCGATCTGGCAGTGTTTTGTTTATCATAGTGGGCACGCGCAATCGACAATGCTTGCTCCACCAGGGGGCGTGCTTGCTTGGGTCCGATTTGCGTCCAAATATGGTGTGCTAGCTGCGTTAATGCCTCCGCTTGCGCTTCCGGATACATGGCTACATTTGGCAAAGCCAAAGCGCGTCCCAGCGCGCGACGCGCCTCGTTGTGATCAGAGTGTACGAACCAAAACCAGTGGAGTCTTTGCACCAATTGCAGTGCTGCCTCTGTTCGTCCTGTTTCAATGGCCCAGTCCAGTGCAGCGCGAAAGTTATCACGCAAGCCGATAAGGCGATGGAGCCATTCGACCTGATTCGGTCCACGCATTTCCTTACTGGCATTTTCGGCAACATCAAGAAAATAGGTCAGATGCTTGTTGCGTATTTCTGTCTCCTCCCTCATTTCGCGCAAGCGCTCACGCGCGTATTCCTGAATCGTCACCAGCATGGTGTAGCGAACCTCACCGCTTGCTTCAGAATCAGGGATGAGTTTCAGGAGGCTCTTATCCAGCAGTGACGCAATGAGGTTCGGCATTGGTTTCTCAGGGATTTTTCTAGAAAGCATTGACTCGACCGCCTCTAGCGTAAAGCCGCCCCAAAACACGGAAAGATAGGCAAACAATTGTTGCTCTTCTGGTGGCAGAAGGTTATAGCTCCAGTCAATGGCATTGTGCAGGGTCTTCTGGCGCGCGGAGGCAGCCCGCATCCCATCTGCGGTTAGGACGAATTGACCACTCAAACGTTCCAGCAAGGTCTGAGGAGACATAAAGCGCATCCGCGCCGCGATCAGCTCAATGGCTAATGGCAAGCCATCCAATTGGGCACAGATGGCAGAGACCATTTTGATATTTTCACCTTCGAGAACAAAATCGGGGCGCACGGCGCGGGCGCGCTCGGCAAACAATGTCAGCGCAGGGAACTTTGAGGCGGTTTCCATATCCATGGAGGAACTCTCTGCGGGCAGGTCGAACGCAGGCACAGGGTAAAGCCATTCGCCGAGGATCCGAACAGACTCGCGGCTGGTGGAAAGGATCTTTAAACGGGAACAGGCGGACAGGAGGAATGAAGCGAGCGAAGCAACGCCTTCGATGAGATGTTCGCAATTATCCAGCACAATGAGCATCTGTTTTTCCCCGATCCCCACTTCGAGTTGTTTATCAGCCGGGAGGTTTCCTGCCTCCATAAAACCGAGCGCTTGAACGACAGCAGAGGCAATCAGGGTTGGGTCATCCAACAGAGCCAGCGCGACGAAGAAAACGCCATCAGGAAAGTCCGGCAATACGGCGCGCGCCGCTTCAATACTCAGGCGCGTTTTGCCGATCCCGGGCGGCCCCAGCAGGGTGACAAGGCGGATGTTCTCCTTCGCCAGGTATTCGCCAACTTCCTGGATTTCTTTTTCACGCCCGATCAGAGAGGTGGTCGTGGCAGGCAAATTGGAACGGGTAGAACCGTTGGAATTCTGCCAGGGAGATACCTCTTTCGTATCCGTGGGGGCAGATTTCCAGTCACCGCGGGCGAAACGTAAAAAGGCTGATTGGTCAGTTGGGGGGATGTTGAAGACTTCTGCTAATCGTTCAACAATTTGAACAGAGGGATGTCGTTCTTCATCCTCAATCTTGCGGATGGTGGCTGCGGAATACCCTACACGTTCCGCCAATTCCTCGCGGGTGAGATCGAGCACTTTTCGTTTCAGCCTAAGCCAATGACCAAAAGAGTGTTGTTCCATTCAACTTTATCTTACCAATAATGTCACACTTTTTGTCACAGTTAGTGTGACCAGAGGAGAAGGGTTATTTGCTACAGTGGGAGTACAGAAACCAACCCGGTTTCTGAAATTATAACCAGTCCAACTGGAATTGGAGGAACCATGAAAAAGCTACTTGTATCTCTGGCTGCGGCTGTGCTCCTATTGGTCATCTTAGCCAGCATAGCGTATGCAGCAACCGGCGTCACTGACCCGGTAGTGTTGAAGGAACTGGCGCAAGTGCGGCAGACTACTGCCAAATATCACGATGTCAATGTCGCGCTGGCAGAGGGGTTCATTCGGACACCCAATTGCGTCGAGTCACCGGATGGTGGAATGGGCATTCACTTCATCAACCCCGCTCGTCTTATGGACCCGGCAGAAAATATCCTTGAACCTGAAATCCTACTGTATGTCGAATCTGGAAATGGATTGAAACTGCTTGGAGTCGAATACTTCTATGGCATCGGCGCACCCGACACTCCTGTCCCTAATCCCGCTCCACCTTCACCCATCCTTTTTGGCAGACCGTTCGATGGTCCCATGGAACAACATGAGCCGGGACAACCTCCGCACTACGACCTGCACGTGTGGCTATGGAAGGCAAACCCATCTGGCATGTTTACTCCGTTCAATCCGAATGTGAGCTGCCAGTAATATGCAGGTAAGAAACATAAATAGCAGTGGTCGGACATGTTCGACCACTGCTGAAATCTTGGTTGATCTTAGACCTGCTAGACCTACCACCCAAACATATTTTTGAAATAAGGCATCGACCGGAAATCCTTCAAATCTGCGTTTATTACAAATAGAACTCGTCTCTTGAAATTCTCTACCTGGCCTTGAAGGTTCACGCCAACTTTAAATTATCAGTTTTTGTCACTCTTTTTGTCGCGTTTTTTGTGACCAGTTGAGAAGGATGGTTTGATACATTCGATCACATAGGAACCAACCAAGTTCCCAGAATTTCATAACAGGCTGAACGAGAATCGGAGGAGCCATGAAAAAGATACTTGTACTTGCGATCGGTCTACTTTTTTTGAGCATTCTGGCGCGCACAACGTCCGCGGCACCTGCACGAGGAACGAAGTCAACGCAGTTGCCTTTCAAGCTTCAAGGCACCCTACAGTCAAATGAAACATACGTTATCAACTTCCCTTTGATGTCGGTTGGAGGCAGCGGCTCTGGGCAGGCTACCCAGCTTGGTGTATTCACGATCCAGTATGAAGGACAGATCAACTTGCTGGATCGTTCAGGAGTCAGTTCCGTTCACTTCGTGGCAGCGAACGGCGAGAGCGTCTATGCAAATGCGACTGGACAGGCTCTCGAGAGTGGGACACCTAATGTCTACAACGTCGTTGAGATTTTCAAGATCACCGGTGGTACAGGCTGGCTGACGAATGCCAGCGGGACCATTACGATGCATCGCGTATCGAACACTACGACGGGCTATAGCTCTGGTACATTTGAAGGGATTATCTTAATCCCCTAAAGAGAATTCTTTCTAAGCAAATATTGGAACGAGTGGTGGGATAATCCGACCACTCGTTCATTTTAATGGAAGGTAAACGCGCCTTAGCCAAGGGTCGTGCGAGAAGATATCCGCCAGCGATTAGCTTCACAATAAATATCACGGTTAGGATTGGACCAGCCGGGCTGACACGCGAAGTTCTGGTCCGGTTAGTGCGAGGGAGATCGGACAGTTCTTCTTCGAAACATCAACTTTTTCTTGAAACGTCTTCTCATCCACATTAGGAACTTCCGCCTCGGTGTCCAGTTCGATCAGCGTAATACGCGGACCTTCCCCTAAATGAACTTTGGCGCTGGTACGGACCTGCTTGGGTGGAAAACCTGCATCAGTAAGTTGAGCCGCCAGAAACATCGAGAAACATCCGGCTTGAGCCGCGCCGACCAACTCCTCCGGATTTGTCCCGGGACCTTCCTCAAAACGCGAGGCAAAAGTGAACGCGCCTTCAAAGGCTCCACTCCCAAGTCTCATCGTACCATTTCCCTCTTTGAGTGTTCCGTTCCATACCGCGGACGCATTGCGAATCGACATCTCTACCTCCATTAAATAGTTAAGAGGATACGGTTTTTCCACCCTGTTAAGAAAACATTATAATCGCTTTGAACAAGTCGTCAGTTTCAACGAGCTTATAGAGAACTTCATGAATTGAACCTCCGTACATTCCCCTGCGGGTCGTAATATCCTATAATCAATCCTCTGTACTATTTTGTTATCATCATGTCAATTGTCTGAACATTCAGGGGTTCTATAACGTCTAGAATATATGCAGCAAATTTTTATTAGCTATTCACGCAAGGATATTGACTTCGTCCGCAGGCTGGCTGGGGATCTGGAAAAGGCCGGCTACGACGTGTGGTGGGATCTCACCGATCTGCGCGGCGGCGACGACTGGGTGCGCGTCATCCCGGCTGCGATTGAGTCAAGCGCCTTTGTGCTTGTTGTGCTTTCACCGAATGGTGTTTCCTCCGAATGGGTGAGGAAAGAATACACGCAGGCATTGGGATTACGCAAGAAGATCATTCCCATCATGCTTAGAGCAACTGGCGTGCCCTTTGCGCTGAACACAATTAATTACGTCAACTTCACATCGGGCGAATATGCTGATAATCTTAAGAGCTTACTCGATGCTCTGGGATACACAGGTGAGCCGCCTGTCTCCGCGCCAGCCAAGAAGCCAATATTCCCAGCTGCGCTTCGCAGATATACTGTTCCCATTATTATTGGGATTGTTCTTCTACTTTCGTTTCTGTTGATTCCTTTATTTTCACCTGATCCGCAAACAACCGTAACGCCGACTTTTGTTTTGCCAACTGCTACGCAGACAGTCTCGACCTCCGCGACAGCAACCGATGTGCCAACCGCTAGTCCAACTGTGACATTCACTCCCACCCTGGCGCCCACAACAACTGCAAGACCAACATCAACTGCAACTGCTTCACCTACCAACCTGCCCTTCAACAAATTAACCTTCTGCGTGAATTCGCTTTATGCAAATACGATTAACGTACGCTCCGGTCCTGGCACCATTTATGCACCCATCGGAGAACCTTTGTTAGTTGGAAAATGCCTGGACTTCAGCGCGCGTAACGAAGAGGCGACGTGGCTGCAAGTAGCACCGAATCAATCCGACGCGTCACTGCGACAATACGAAGGTGGCTGGATCTTTCGCGAACTGCTTGGACTCGGATCAAGTGGACCGATCGACCTGCCTGCTGTGACATTAACTCCGACGCCCACTCCAAGTGATACCCCCACGATCACACCGACATTTACGCGCACACTGACACCAACGTTAACCGATACGCCAACGCTCACCCCCAGTCACACGCCAACACTTACACCCACGGATACCCCGACACCTACAGAGACAGAAACGCCGACTCCAACGGAAACTCCCACACCTTAGAGAGTCGATACCTAGACCCTAAAGGCTTTTGTTGCAAACAAAAATGTGATTACCGGTGGCTTTCTGTATAGATTTTATATCTGATTTTCTGGAAAAACCTTTACAGTATCTATACTAACGTCTGCGGGGAGGTGGATTCTTTGTTTCCACCATCACTGGGGACAAACCAAGAAATTTTCCATATTGGTCAACGGCTGATGCAACGGCTTGTTGAACAGTTTGCGCCAGTGGGATATTGAAGTTTGTTTCAACCCGGACCTCACTCTTCGAAATTGTGCGCTTCCAACTCCCGACCAACATACTGTCAATGACAATGATATTGTCAAAGGCAATACTGCTCGCATTCAGCGCTTCCTTTTCCAATGCACCGAACATGGCACTGCGGTCTTTATATCCCATCACATATTCATCATAGATTGGCAACAAATGTGCAGTCTTCGATGATCCAATCTTGAGAGATGCAGACTCAGCAAACCAATAAGTCTGGCCATCGAGGACTTCATGCTCAAGCTTTGGCTTGAGCATTTCGATCCCATGCTTGACGTCTGCCATTGTTAGCCCAGACCAAACTACAAAGTCCTTCATTGTGGCGGGACCGCGGCTTGTGAAGTAGCGCTTGACCAGTTCGACCAATGCCTCGTCGCGATCCAGTTTTTTGACATGTGGTACGCGTTCCTCTAGCAAAGCATAAGTGAACTGTTTGCCTCGCCGCGCACCACTGCAAATAACCCCCTCTAATTCTGCGCACATCAAAATATATCCCATTCGCAATTCACCAGCCGTGTGAATGCCAGCCTGCTGCAGTGAAGATGCAAGCTCCACGCGTGTCAACTGCTTGCCACCCTGCAATGCTTTTGTTAGCGCGGCATTACTACGTTCAAAGAAAGCACTGTCCATTTCCAGTTTGCGATACATATACGCGTTCACAGCCTGGACGCGTGGTCCTGTGAGCGCCAGCACCCAACGGATATCTGCTGGCGCGACAAAATGCCAGGTTGGGCGCAGCAAATGAGTACGAAGGATTTTTCCCTCTGCAAAGGCCTGCTCAATTTCGGCATCGTTGATCTCTCGCATGCGTTGCGCGACTCCCCATTTCGCCATTGCATATTCCTGTCCCTGCATGGCGGCAAGCCACGTCACAACCTCATCTGGCGTCTCGAATTTTCCGCGGGCGATATGTTGATTATGGAAGCGCTGTTGCGCAATATCCAAAGGTGTTAGCATAAATTGATTATAAACGGGCGATCAGGCCAAAATCCGAGGGAAGAAGCGAGTACATATG
>DAINRK010000164.1:0-8797 GCA_036741855.1 Anaerolineales bacterium | reverse complement strand
CAATGTCAGGGAGCACAGGTGAGGGCTCGGCCGTGGAAGGAGAAGTTACTTCTTCCAGAGGCTCTTTGGTCTCTTGCGTCGACATTGGATCTATTATTTGAGACTCTGGCAGGCCAGTGACCATAGCAGAATCTTGCAATTGAAGAGAAGGTCGAAGGGTTGAAGCATTTTCTGCCGGACCAATAACTTCATCTGTTGTTCGAGCTTCCGCCCGTAATTCATTCAATAGCTGATTAAAGTCCAACTCGAGGTATTGTGCATAATTCCGCAAATAGCCACGCGCCTGAACAGAGGAAGGCATGACAGAAAGATCGTCTGCTTCCAACGCCTGTAAATATTGAACGCGAATGCGAATATCCTCAAAAACCTTTTCAAGTGTAAGGCGTTTTTCTTCGCGAGCGTTTTTGAGTTTCTGACCAATGGTTTGCGACATGATAACTGAAACGATCCTACGGATAAGCGTAGCAATACTGCAGATAACGAAACATCACCAGCTCCCCATTGAACGGGAAACGGCTGGTGATGTCATGGGTTAAGGGGTTTGTACTAGGCTTCGGCTGATGCAGCTACTTCGGCGGGTGTTGCAGCCTGAGTTTCAGCTGCTGAAGCACCTTCCTCAATAGCTTCACCTTCGCGGTGAACGATGATCTTGACCTCTGGGACAAGGTCCATAGTGAGGCGGACATGAGCTGTAAATTCGCCAAGATTGCGGATCGGCTGCATATCGATTTGCTGTTTCTTGACTTCGTAGCGGACTTTCTCTTGAATGGCGATCGCTACATCCTGTGTTGTGATAGAGCCATAGAGTTTGCCCGTTTCACCTGCTTTGGCGGAAAATACCAGCGTAACCCCGTTGATTTGAGCTGCCAGATCCTTGAGTTCTGAGTTGAGTTCGGTTCGGCGGACCTCAGCCTGCGAGCGGATTTTCTCAGTTTGTTTGAGAGCACCAGCAGTGGCGAGAACAGCCAATCCCTGCGGAAGCAGGAAATTACGGCCAAAACCATCAGCAACCTTTTTTATATCGCCGGCGCGGCCTAGTTTGTAAACGTCCTTGAGAAGCAATACTTTCATTTTTCAAGCCCTTTCGTTCAAAATTCACTAGTTTTACTCGAGCGAAGGGTACTACGCTCGGCGGCGTATTTTACCACAGGTTCCAATAACGCACATTCATTTCACTGGGTTGCTCGATTAATGTGGATTAGTGGATGATGATTCCAACATATCCATATACGCGCCCTCGAGCAGGTCGATTCTGTCCACTCCCAGGCTGGTCATTAGATCTTTTGCTATTTCCTCTCCCTCGGCGTTGCTCTGCTCCTGGCGCATGACAACTTCCAGTTCCATAAAGTGACCCAGCCCATCAACATCATCCAGATGGACGCGCGTTTGCCCAACCATATAAAGATAACGTGTTTTCCTGACCACACCACGAATCCCATACGCAAGTTCAAGCACACGCTTGAGATTCTCAGGATCAGGCGTCTCGAAAATATGATAATCCGAACGTTTTGGTCCTTCCTGATCAGAGCGTATGTAGTAGATCAATTGCGCGCGATCTGAGGCAAGGATACGCAATTTCAAGCGTCCTCTTTCGGTATTAAAGAAAACATCCTCCTGCTGAATAACCTGGAGAGGTGCATCGCTGAGTCTTGCGGCGCGCTGGCGGATTTTGTCAAAGTCACTAACGCGAGCCTTGATTTCAATGTTACTGGGCATAGATAAGGAACTGGCGAAGCTGAGGTCTAAAGTGGAAACTTTTTTATGGGCCAGGATGCAAACTGAGTTACACCTGACCCAACCTGTTTCGTTAACTCTTCAAAAATCTGACTTGTATGAGCATCCAGCGGTAAATATTGAACGAGGAAAAGTTCACCAAAAGAAGTAACTGAAACCGTGGAAGATGAAATGTATTTAATATCTCCGAATTCGCTATGGTTAAAGGAAAAATAATCTGTAGTCGCGTCCTTGTCCTGTTCAACAGACGATACCATCTTCCAATAGCGATTAAAAAGTGGATATTCATTCTGGTTCCGGAAAATCTTCATCAAATACTTAAAATAAGGTTTAGCGCGATAACGAAAGCTATTTTCACGAAAGGCGCGCATGGAGTTCACGGCATAATTATCCCAATTATCCACTATCAGGCTCCGTGCTAATAGATCCTTCCCAAAATTAAATCTAGCGGTATTGTATCCGCCCGGGACGCGAGCGGCTTCCTCCACAAAGGCCGGGGGAACTTTAAAAAATGACAATACAATATGATTGGTTGCAATTACGTCGCTGTAAACATCACAGAGAAAAGCAGGGAGTCGTACCTGTCCTGTCAATTCAATCATCTTATCCAGTACTCTTCTGGCATTAAAAACATCTGTGTTTGTCGCAGCGGAAACCTGCCGGACGATCTGTTTTTGATCTAGTCCGCTGGCAGCCAGGAAAAACTCACGCCGTTCCAGTGTTGTCAACTGAAATACATTAGCAAGCTGAAACAGAAGTTCCGGCTCGAAGTGCTTCTTCACGCCGCGTTCGATCTGGCTGATGACAGCATCATCCACATTGGCATATTCGGCAAGATGGGATTGCTTCCAATCCATGTCCTGCCGCAAGGTTGCCACAAGTTCACCAAAGTCCTCTCGATTCATCTAGACCTCTTGCTAGACTCAAAAATATTTTCGAGTAGATTCTAAATCAGATTACTGGACTTTGCCAGACAAATTCGCCATAATATCTTTGTCGTAATTGAAGATAGCTATTGTATTGACCCGAGCTATTTTGGCCCGGATTAATAAAGGGAGGATGCCGCAGGAGGGGGATGAGAGTAAATAAAAGGACTCCAGTATTTGCTGGAGTCCTTTTATTTACAGGTGCAAATTCATCCCGTATTTCTCAACCCGGCTGCAATCCCGTTGATCGTCAGACCGATTACGTCACGTAAAGACTGGGCCTCTTTCCCATCCGGGTCAGGCAGAGCACGTAATTGTCGCAGCATTTCCACTTGAATATAGTTCAAAGGATCCACGTATGGGTTACGGAGTTGTACCGCATGTTGCGTAATCGGTTCTTCGTCCAGTAAGTTTTGATGACCACTAATCGATAATACCGCGTTGCGAGTTCTGTGATATTCCGTTAGGATGATGTTAAACATCTCTTTTGCCATGGTCTTATCCGAGACAAGGTCCACATAAAGGGTGGCAATATCCATATCGGCTTTGATCAAGGACATTTCAGTGTTGTCGAGCATGGTCTTGAAGAAAGCCCAGCCTTGATACATATCCTTCAGAAGCGCTGTATCTTTTACAGATTCAAGCGCCGTGCCAAGTCCAAACCACCCGGGTAAATTGAAGCGACTCTGCATCCAGGAGAATACCCAGGGAATGGCTCGTATCTTAGAAACTTCACTGCTCTGCGTTCGCGCCGCAGGACGCGAACCAATGTGTAGACGTTTGATCTCATCCAGCGGAGTGGCCGCCTGCCAGAAATCAATGAACGCTGGCGTTTCATAGACAAGACTACGATATGCGTTGAACGCAGCCGCGGACATTTCATCCATGCCAGCGCGCCATCGGCTGGGAATCTCGATTTGAGTTTTTACGGGTGATGAAGCAACCAGTACTGCATGGACGATCTGCTCAAGGTGGCGATGTGCAAGTTCCGGGTTGGAGTAACGCGATGCAATGGTCTCACCCTGCTCAGTGAGGCGGAAGCGACCATTGATGCTTCCAGCCGGTTGGGCACGGATGGCCCGATTGGCTGGCCCCCCTCCGCGTGCGATTGTCCCACCCCGGCCATGAAAGATTGTCAGCGTGACGTTGTGTTTTTGAGCGACTTTTGTGATGTTTTCCTGTCCTTGATATAACGCCCAGTTCGCCATGACGTACCCACCATCTTTGTTGCTATCTGAATACCCAATCATCACCATCTGAGCATTCCCGCAGTCGGCCAGATGTTCCTGATAGATTGGCAGCGTAAATAGATTTTCAAAAATAGGTGAAGCAGCTTGCAAATCTTCTATTGTTTCGAAAAGCGGAACAATTTGCAGACCATCGTCACAACCTGCCCAACGAGCAAGCAGTAGCACAGTTAATACGTCCGATGCCGAACGACACATTGATATAACAACCGGGCCCAACAACTCCGCGCCGTAGACACCGCGTACACGCTTGATCAGTTGGAATAGTGCCCACGTCTCAGCAGTGGCGGAAGTGACTCCTGGATGCTCTGCAAGATTGGGCAACGTGGAAGATAGCATCTTCGTTAAAAGCGCGAGTCGTTCATCATCAGGCAATTCAGCGAAATTAGGAGTGATATTAAGTGCACGGAGTGTTTCTCCGAGGGCGGCATTATATCGAGTTGACTCTTCTCGAATATCCAAACGCATTGAATGCAGTCCAAATATTTGCAATTGATAGCGCACTTTTTGGATTTCATCCTGCGCGATGGAGGCAGGCAAACTCGCTGAAATGATATCGAGTGGCTCAAGAAGGTCCTGCAATTTCATACGAGCCTGGTGCGGTTTGCGTTCAAGCAGACGCGCAGTCATATCATCGCTTGAGGCATCCGCGAGATCAGCCGCGAGCAGGGAAAGCACGAGGCGATACGGTTCTGTTGCATAACGTTCCTCAATGTATGCAACATGCGGTGGAAGAGGACGACGCGATTCGATCCAGGCGGTAAGCTCCGGTGGAGGTGGCAGGCGATGACTGCTCATGCTGAGGCGACGCGCCAGGTCCTGTAATGTGCGGCGGTGACCTTCCACTGCTAAACCGCGATGAAGGCGAAGAGTCTCAGCTGTGACCTTGTGATCCACATTCGGATTGCCATCGCGGTCGCCGCCCATCCACGAGGCGAGATGAAGCCAGTTCGAAGGCGAGGCAACTTCAGGGTAATAAGCGGCGAGCGCGTCCGTTAGATCATCATAAATTTCTGGCAGAGTATCCCAAAAAACGGATTCAACGAATTGCAATCCAGTGCGGACCTCATCAGTTACTGCGGGGCGTTCCGTGCGATGTGAATCCGTAAGCCAAAGCGACGCGACCTCGGCATGGATGCTCGAACGAATTTCTCTCTGTTCGTGCTCAGAAATACGTTCTTTCGAAAGCTCGTTTAGCAGGCGTGTAAGCCGTTGAAGTTTCGAAAGGACAGTACGACGCCGGGCCTCGGTTGGATGCGCCGTAAGCACCAGTTCGATTGAAAGTTCATTGAGCAGGGATTGCATTTGCTCGGAATTAATACCTGCCTTTCTCAACAAGGCAATCGCCTCCACCACCGATTCACCGAGTGGCTTGGGAGAGAGGATCCTTTCGCGAAGTTGCGCTACGCGGTGATGTTCCTCAGCCAGGTTGACCAATTCAAAGTATGTCGTGAACGCGGCCGAGACTCCTCGCGCTTGATCGATGTCCAGTGCTTCCACTTCAGCTTCAAGTTGTTTCGCTGCTTCAGCACTTCCTGCCCGACGATCTTTCGCAGCAATACGGATACGTTCCTCGACGGCGAACAGCTCTTGCGATTCAAGTTCGCTAATCACCTCGCCCAGAATATCACCAAGAATGTGAATTGCAGCAGAGAGTTCCATTATTTTGAGCTTTCAAATAATCGCTGGTAAGTTCGTCTGCCACCTGCAACGCCAGCAATCAGACTTAGTAAGGCAACGACAAAAAATATCGCATTGAAATAAGCAAAATAGCAATCCTCCGAACAGTTAGACAAGAAATATTGAGATAATATCTGCACAATGACATAATCCAGTAGCGTGCCAATGAGGAGAAAAAGAATGGTCGCCCCTATACCCGAAAGGCCGCTCAAGACGATAATTTTTGTTTTACTCTGATGATTGGTTTGAGGAATCATTTTACTCTGTTGGAGCGTATTTTAGAACGCAAAAGACTTAGCATTTAATAATATTACCTCAACTTCATACATGGTAAGATACAGGAATCATCAGGTATTTTGGAGGTCATTCTCATGCGCACGCGGCTATTATTCGTTCTGCTTGCCGGATTAATGATATTCCCATCCTCGGTGGATGCACAAGGGGGTACACAATTGGAATCAATGAACATCGAACTTTGGTCCGAATATGACCAGCCTAGCATGCTGGTCATTCATGAATTCGTTCTTGCAGAGAGCACCGCTCTTCCAGCCGAAGTTACCTTGCGATTCCCCAAAGATGCAAATTTGATTGCCGTGGCCTATAACAGTGGAGGCGAATTAGTAACTTCTGAATTCGAGGGTCCCAAGGAGCAAGGTAACTGGCAGATCGTTATTTTAACTGTACGATCTCGCAATGCGCATCGTATTGAATATTATGAGCCTCTGAAACATGAGGGAAATAAGCGGGAGTTTTCATTTCAATGGGTTAGTGACTATTCAGTGAAGAAATTTAATCTGAGTGCGCTTGTCCCCCTAGACAGTACAGATATCATAACCTCCCCCAGCCTTTCGAGTACGAACAGAACCTCCAATGGACTTTACTTAACCAGCTCAGAAAATTTGCGCAAATTGAGAATGGGGGAGTCTTATGAATTTGAAATTGAATATGTAAGAGAGTCAGCGACAGTAACAAATCCAACTCAGGCCGCTGATGTTCAAGCCTCCGAACCTGTGGGACCAGATACGCCAGGTCGAGTCTCCATCGATAAGTTGCCCTGGATCATCGGCGGGGTCGGGCTGGCATTGATCGCGGTCATATTATTTTTATTTTCCTACTGGCGTTCCATGCAATCAAACACAAAGTCGTGGGCGCCTGCTGTAAGGTCAAGGCTGAGTCGACGCCGCAATAAAGGAAACGGAGATGTAGAAGTGTACTGTCACGAATGTGGGACGCGGGCGCACGAAGGCGACCGATTCTGCCGAATTTGTGGGAGTAAATTACGAGTTGAGTGAGCAATCATTACTACAACTACATCCCTTACCTTCGGGTAAGCCAATATTTGATTTCCCTTCCCAGTGGATATAGTGGCAACAGATCAATACGGTAGCCTTTGCCTGCGTACGCCTGCATTAGATTAACTGCGTTCCTTAGTACAGCGCGATCATATTCCAGCGGCAAAGTCATCAACTCAGCAATCGCGGAATGCGGATATTTTCCCTTGATACGATGATAAACGCGAAATTCCAACTGCCATGCATCCAGTTCACCATAGACAGATAGGGCAACAATGGGTCCCTGCTGTAGATGTCGGGCCTCATGAATGATCAGAGTCTTGATACGAAGATCATCCAGTGGCGTCTCATACGTGTAGTAATGTGAATTTAATCGGATA
The DNA here is from genome assembly GCA_036741855.1 of Anaerolineales bacterium. Classification (GTDB taxonomy): domain Bacteria; phylum Chloroflexota; class Anaerolineae; order Anaerolineales; family Villigracilaceae; genus Defluviilinea. The sequence continues at coordinate 1,538 of DAINRK010000164.1, read as the reverse complement.
TTTCCGAACATGGTCCAAAACGCTCCAACGTTTGGCCGCGCACGTTTAATCCCGATCTGAGTCCGGCGCGCTCGGATGAAATCCACGGCGGCTTTGCCCTCCTCGCCGACCTCAATCACACTTTCCAACAGTGTATTTACCCAAACCGCATGATCCATTTTACACCTGCCTTTTGTTCTTAAAAACCCAAATTTTCCATAAAGGTACGAAAAATGGTTCTTGATTCAAAATGCACAATTAGTAAATTTGTACCGTTTACAGCCCTGTTAAGACAAAATGCCCTCAAACTCAGTAGAATGTGATTGATTACTTTTGAAAGGAGAAAGTCATGTTAAAAACTAAATACATAATAAGCACTTTGCTGGCGGTTACACTCCTGTTTGCACAGGTCGGCCTGGTAGCCGCGGCCCCAACAACACAAGATACTACTCCCATTACCGGAACTATTCAAAGCATCGCTACTGAAACCGACACAAATGGTGTAACAACTGTTCTTGTGACCCTGTTGGATGATCTCGGAGCGACTCAAACCGTCCGCCTGAGTGTAGACACTGCCGTTGCATTAGGCTTGGTTACTGTTGACCCTGTATCCAACGAGGTGGTTGTAGATGAAACCCAGGTCGGTCAGGCAGTTGAGATTGACCCCACAACTGTAATCCCCGATGAACCAACAACGGAAGAGCCAATTCATCCTATTGCCGCGCTGTTGGCTGCTTTCTTCGGTGAAGAGGGTAGTGTAGTAAATAGCTATCATGAAGACGGTTTCGGATTTGGCGTCATTGCTCAGGCGTTGTGGATGTCCAAAAACCTTAACGACGATGCATCTCTAGCCGGTCTCATTTTGGAAGCCAAAAAGAGTGGCGACTACAGCGCCTTTACTTTGCCAGATGGTTCCACACCTACCAATTGGGGACAGTTCAAAAAAGCAGCATTAGAGAAAAAGAACAATCTTGGCGTTATTGTTTCCGGCCAGGCAGATTCAGATGAGACTCTGAATCCTTCTGCCGAGCAAGACCATGGTAACGGCAAGAACAAGAATAAGGATAAAGGTAGAGGCAGAAACAATCATCACAGGCCATAAATTCGGCTTAGGCAGCCAGGGAGCGACGCGCTTTGCGTGTCGCTCCTTTTTTAATTGATAGTACTTGAGAGTTCTATGCGTTAGAAAGTGTCGCATAATTGGCTAAAATTGGGGTATGAATTTATATTCAAGTATTTTGGAGTTTCGTTACTAGTAGGACTAGCGGTAAAATACTCCCGAGGTTACGATGCGCGAAGTCGCAATTCTTGGAATAGGACAAACGAAAATCGATGAGCATTGGGATTTATCTCTGCGCGAGATCGGTGGCAACGCGGCGTTCGCAGCCATGCAGGATGCAGGCATGGATAAGGTCGATGCTCTATTCATTGGCAACATGCTTTCTCCCATAATCGATGGGCAAAATCAGCTTGGGACATACTTTTCGGATTGGATCGGACTCTGGAAGCAGGAAGCCGTGAAACTGGAAGCCGCGTGCGCTTCGGGCGCGGCGGCGCTT
>DAINRK010000163.1:0-8798 GCA_036741855.1 Anaerolineales bacterium | reverse complement strand
CAGTCTCAATCTGTTGGAGCCTTATGTACAGACTTTCATGTGAATATTGTATATGATACGCGAGCCAACGTTGCGCGTACGCTGGGGCTGGCGTTCATGGCAGTGTATCCGGCTTTGGTGATCGTGGTGTTGGTCACGACGCGGTCGCTTTCACGGTTTTCGATCAAAAAAAAGAAATCGTCCAACGATTAAAGGATGCACAAAAACATGATTTCAGCTCCAAGCCTTGACACATCTGGCTTGCATGCCGTAAAATCGTTGATATGTACGTTAATCTCAATGAAAGGAGCGCACAAATGAGCAGGTTTATGTTCAGCAGACTTATCGTCGACCCAGGAACCGCTGGGAAATTGCCTTGTCGTAGTGCGCCGTTTGACCGTGTATAGGTCAATCCTGTCCCTGTAAATTTGGGCTGTGGTGCACTCACCACAGCCTTTTTGTTTAATTACCTCACCCCCATCCCCTCTCCTGTTAGGAGAGGGGGGAGAAAATGAAATGACCACTGTACAACCATCTTACGAACCAACACTCACATTTGACTTCCGCAAAGCGATCGACGAGAACCGCCTTAAAGGGATCTGGAGAATGATGGTGGATTATCGCGTTCCGTATATCGGCGCGACTGCCGCACTGGCTGTCTCCGCGCTTGCCAAGACGTTCACCTACATGCTCCTGCGTTACTTTGCGGATGATGTGCTGACACAAGGCAAATACATTGGAAACAGCCTGACACAGACATTCGTATGGATCGCGGCGGCATTCATTGGGCTTGCCCTTTTCGAAGGTGGATTTGCGTTCCTTTCGGGACGGCTAGCGGCTTACACAGCCGAGGGAATTACGCGCCGTTTGCGCGACTTCCTCTTCGACCACATCCAGAGGCTGAGCTTTTCCTACCACGCCACCACACCGACGGGTGACCTGATCGAGCGTGTCACATCGGACGTAGATGCTTTGCGCCGCTTCTTCAGCGAACAAGGTATCGGTATGGGACGCATCATCCTGCTTTTCGTCATCAACTTCGTGGCGATCCTGAACCTGAACGTCAAGCTGGGATTGGTCTCCGTAGTTGTGATTCCGTTCATCCTGATCGTGTCGCTGTGGTTCTTCAAGAAAGTGACCAAAGCTTATGAGGAATATCAGGCACAGGAAGCGGTGCTTTCCACTACCCTTCAGGAAAACCTGACAGGTGTTCGCGTGGTCAAGGCCTTTGCCCGGCAGGATTATGAAAAGAGCAAGTTTGAAAAGGATAACTGGGCAAAATACTTGAAAGGCAAGATCTTGCTGCTCATGCACTCGATGTTCTGGCCGCTTTCAGATATCGTGCTTGGCTTCCAAATGTTATTCGGGTTTGTGTATGCTGCCCGCATGGCAATCAATGGCGAGATCACAGTCGGTATGTACCTGGCTTATGTCGGTCTCGTCGTCTGGCTCATCTGGCCGATCCGTAACCTTGGACGAATCATCGTCTCGGCCTCAACAGGCCTGGTCTCGTATGGCCGCCTGATGGAAGTGGTCAAGCAAACGCGCGAGCCGCTGTTCGATGGCAAGGTCCAGCCAACAGGTCCGGCGCGAGGCGAGATAATTTTTGAAGATGTTTCGTTTATGTATTCAGATGGCAAGTCAGATGCCTTGAAAAACATCTCATTTCACGTAAAGCCTGGGCAGGCAATTGCCTTGCTTGGGTCAACGGGATCAGGCAAGTCATCGCTCGTGAATCTCCTGCCGAGATTCCATGAATACACCGGTGGACGAATCTTATTAGATGGCGTCGAGTTGAAGGATTACTCACGCTCTTATCTGCGCAAGCAGATAGGCATCGTGGAGCAGGAACCGTTCCTGTTCAGCCGCTCGATCCGCGAGAATATCACTTACGGAGTTGGCAGGGATGTTTCACAGGAAGAAGTGGAGCGCGCCGCGAAAGCTGCGGCCGTTCATGATGTTATTCTGAGCTTCCCAGATGGCTATAACACGCTGGTCGGCGAGAAGGGCGTGACGCTCTCCGGTGGACAGAAGCAGCGCGTGACGATTGCGAGAACTCTGCTCAAGAACCCCCGCATCCTGATCCTCGATGACTCGACATCATCTGTAGATACTGAGACAGAGGCCGCGATCCGTGATGCCTTGAACGAACTCATGGAAAACAGAACCACCTTCATCATTGCACATCGCATCCAATCCGTGATGATCGCAGATTTGATCCTGGTGTTGGATAAAGGCGAGATCATCCAGACAGGAACACATGAAGAACTCGTGTCGCAAACAGATGGAATGTATCGCAGAATTTACGATATCCAAACCAGAATCGATGAAGAGTTGGAATTGGAAATTGCAAGAGTTAATTAATGTTGTGGTAGGGGCGCAATATATTGCGCCCCTACGGAGAATGAAAAATGTCCGACGAACAGATTGAACTTGAAGAAGAAGAATATACATCACAATTGACCGCTCCCGTGTTCCAGCGCATTGTGGGATTGCTCAGACCGCATTGGAAATGGGTAGTTGGCTTTTTCATCACCATAGCGCTGACCTCTTCAACGGATGCTTACTTCACGTACCTGAACAAAGATATCGTGGACAAAGGCATTATTCTGAGTGATACCGCGGAGCTGACGCGCATTGCATGGATCTACGGCTCGATCATACTCTTTCAAGCCGTGACCGTGTTCTCGTTCGTCTATCTGGCAGGTGTGCTTGGCGAGCGTGTGCAATATGACTTGCGCAAGATGCTCTTCAACCATTTGCAGGAGCTTTCGCTTTCCTACTATGCACAGAACGCGGTGGGACGTCTCATTGCGCGCGTGACGTCTGATACAGGCCGCGTGGCAGATCTGCTTACCTGGGGTGTGGTGGACACCACCTGGGCAGCGATGAACATCATCACATCTGTCACTTTCATGGCTCTAATCAACTGGAGACTGGCGCTAATCGTCTTTACTGTCATCCCTGTGATGATCTATATTGCAGTGCAGTTCCGAAAGCGCATTCTTGTTGAATATCGTACTGCACGACGCACCAATTCAAAGATCACTGGTGCGTACAATGAGAATTTTCAAGGTGTGCGTGTCGTGAAAGCATTGATGCGTGAAGATGAGAATACGAAAGAGTTCCAGCAACTGACTGGCACAATGTATCGCTCCGCGTACCGCGCCGCCTGGCTGTCAGCACTCTTCCTCCCCACTGTGCAGATCATCGCCGCAATCGCACTCGGTCTGATCATCGGCTACGGCGGTACGCAGGTCCAGCTCGGACTGATGACCATTGGCGGTATCCAGGCTTTCGTCTCGTATCTGACCTTCATGATGTGGCCTGTGCAGGACCTGGCGCGCGTCTATGCCGAGATGCAGCACTCAATCGCTTCGGCGGAGAGAATCTTCAAATTGGCAGATACCCCGCCAGAGGTCCATGATAAGACCGATGCCATCGAGGCAGAAACACTCATGGGCGAGATCGAATTCGACCACGTCGACTTCTATTATGAAGATCGTAAGCCGGTCCTCACCGATTTTTCGTTGAAGGTCAAACCCGGAGAGATGATCGCCTTGGTGGGTCCGACAGGTGGAGGCAAATCCACCATTGTGAATCTGTTATGCCGATTCTATGAACCACGCAAAGGGATGATCCGCATCAATGGCCGCGATTATATGGATTACAAACTCGCATCCATACACAGCCGGATCGGGATCGTGCTTCAGACACCACACCTATTCTCAGGCAGTGTGCAGGACAACATCCGTTATGGACGACTGGGCGCCAGTGACGAGGAAATCATCGAAGCTGCAAAGATCGCGGGCGCGCATGACTTCATCGTGACGCTCGAGAACGGTTATGACCAGAATGTTGGCGAAGGCGGCAATTTGCTGTCAGTTGGACAGAAGCAGTTGATCAGTCTGGCCCGTGCAGTGCTAGCACGTCCTGAGTTATTTATCATGGACGAGGCAACTTCATCAGTTGATACGTTGACCGAAGCATTAATCCAACGTGGTATGGAAGCCCTGATGAAGGGACGCACATCGTTCATCATCGCCCATCGTCTGTCCACCATTCGGCGTGCAAACAGAATTATCGTGATCGAAAATGGAAAGATCGCCGAACAAGGCACACATTCTGAGCTACTGCGCTTTGGCGGGCATTACTACCGCCTGTACACACAGCAATTCCGTCACGAGTTAGAAACACAATATGGCTTGGCGGAGGCCGTAGGAATCGAAGAAAAAGAGAAAGAAACTGAGCCAGAAGCCATGGCCGCCGATTAGATTTGAGAAACAGAATTGGAGAGTTGTTCCTGCGACGGTTGAACCGTCGCAGGAACCGAAGTGGTTACCATGAACAGAAATAACTTATTAGTACGATACGATAAAGACTTGCGGCTGCGGTTGATGTACCCCGAAGCGCGCAAGGAAATTACGAAAGATGTTGTGCGATTTGTTCGCAGTTCGCCGGGCATGAATTTTGTCGGGTTTACCTTTGCAAATGAACCCGAATTGGAGCGCGTGATCGATCAGCAGTTGGAATATTTTGTCCCAATGAAGCAGCCTTTCACATGGAAAGTTTATGACCACGACCTGCTCCCCACCTTGGGAGAAAAGCTTGTCACGCGCGAATTTGTCCGTGATGAGGATCCAGCTGATGTGATGGTGCTTGACCTAAAGACTGCCTCACCTCATTTGTTTGAACCTGCGAACACCGACGTTCGTCGTATTACCACTCTGGACGGTCTCAAGGATATTATCTATGTGCTGGACAATGTATATGGTGGTAACAACACTTGGGTCAATGACCGGCTCGGTATGCATCTCAATGTGCCCGGTTATTTGAGTGTTTACGTTGCATATGTGGATAATCGACCCGCCTCGATTGCGTGGACATATTTCCCCAATGGTCATTTTGCCACGCTATATGCCGGGTCAACGATCGCGGAATACCGCAAGCAGGGACTGTACACCAGCCTGTTGGCAACTCGCTTGCGAGAGATTCGTGAGCGCGGTTATCAATTTGCGGTCGTTGAGGCTGGGCCGATGAGCAAGCCCATCGTGTCAAAGCACGGCTTCAAACATCTGACCACCGTGTACGATTACGAATGGAAAGGAAACTAAAATTACAAAATTAGCCGACCTGGCAAGAGGGTCGGCTAATTTTTTGATTCAAGTTTTGTCATAAGGACTAATAAAGGTCTCAGTCTTTTCGCACTTTGACCTTGCCTGGCTTATAGGGTCTGAAATATTCAACTGTGTATCCTGTAACCAGCCAGGCCAGACTCCCAAGCGCTGCACCGACGAGAAACTTTAATACTGTGATCATTTTATACTCCATAATCTAATAACTGCGGCATGATAAGCTTCGATGCCTTTCGTAAACATGACGTAGAAAATGCGAAATGTTACGAGGAAAAGCTTACAAAAGGGTACAGAATCGAAAGGAACTGAATAACCCCAAGGCTTTTCTTATTCTTTCCGAACTCCTGTGCTGCTGACTCTGCATTCCATACAGCGATCAGAGCATTGTTTGTCTTGATGATATTCTCATAAACGCCGTCCAACGCGTCATTGTTCCTGGAAATAGATTAAATTATCCTTCATCTTTCCCTGGATTTTCTGCTCAACAGGAGGCAAACTCAGGCACAAGCCGAATGAGAAATATGCAGGCAATAAGCCATGGATGATTTTGTGCGTAAACCGGTGACACTTGCCAAGCTGGAAAATCTTCTCGGGAAATAGCTTAAGGACTTGTGATTTGCTACGTGCCTTAGCCTAATACGATACCCTCTCTCGTGATCGTCAACGCTTTTCCACAATTCCCACATTTCAACATACCCGCTTCCTTCGTCCATTGGACCTGATTGCAGGTTGAGCATTGATATACATCAGTCAGTTTGCGCGCGCCGATGGGTTTCGATGTTCCATTTTTGATACTGATCACGCGGTCGAATAACTTCCACCACGGGGCGATCTGAAAATTTTCGAAGCTGTTTTTCTTAAGCAGTGAACTAAAATCCGCCTTGCTTTTTACCCTGGCTTTTCGTCCCGATGCTTCTGTACCACGGGAAGTGAGCAAAATCCCGCCTGAACGGAGAACGCGACTGAGTTCAGCGAGAGGCTCATCCATCTGTGGGAACAGTTCAAGCACTTCCAGTGCGCAGACCACATCAAAAGATGCGTCAGGGAACGGAAGCGGCAAGGACAGATGACGAAGCAACTCGACGCCTGCACCAACCTTCGCGCTCCCGAAAGTGCTTCGGGACTGCGTGAGTGGAGGGATAGTGCTGTTTTGTTCCGTAGTCGAAGCGAGTTTTGACGCGGCTTGCTCCAGCATCCCCTGCGAAAGGTCGAGCGCGATGATATGTCCTTTGAAATCTGGATGATTTACCAAAGCGTAAGACAAACGTCCCGTACCTGTCGCGAAATCCAGGACAAAAGGTTCAGTGACATTTTGCAATGCATTCAATAAAGGCTGCGAGAGCATCTCCTGATCGCGTAGTTGACTCTCATGCTTGCCTGAATCATATTTCTTTGCCCAGCGGTCATATAACCATGACTGCACACGTGGACCTAGGTGCGTACCCTCATAAAAATAAATTTCCCTGTCGAGGATAAACCCGATCAGGATGAGGCCTACAATTCCAATGATCCAATACATCGCATCCGTCAGCCTTTAAGTGACTGAGAGTGTATCATAAGCAACGAATGGCACATCATGACCCTGTGCCATTCGTTAGATGAAATTGAACTAGGATGATTTAGTAGGTGTGCAGGTTATTCCAAAGGATTATCTTGCCATCCAGAATTTGCATCGATTCACCTTCTGCGCTGTCCTCCACCACCACGCCATTCCTGAACACTTTATAGAGATATGTAACCATGTCACCCTCAACTGCTATATCACTGATCTCGGTCGTAAGTCCAGCTTTGATAATTCCCTGTAAATATGCGCTGAAGGATTCCGGGCTAGAAAAGTAACAGGCGCCTCTGCATTTGGCATCTTCAGCGAGAAAGGTCATTGCCGCCTCAACATCGCCCGCTTCCATGGCAGCCCAAAAGCCTTGCACAATTTCTGCGGGATCTGCAGGTTCAGGTGTAGCTGTAGGAACAGGTGCAGACGTGGGTGCGAGTGTCGACTCCGAAGCGGGCGCCACGGGCGTCGCTGCAGTTCCACAAGCTGCTAGAACCTGTGCCAGGATCACGAACAAAATGAAAAGTAAACGTTTGGTATTCATAGAATTTCTCCTTGATCTTGAATTGAATTAGGTTTGTGATTGCTTTTTTTCGGTAACTTTCTTATCTCTAATACTTCCTCCTCAGCGATGGAAGAATCCGCTGGCCAGCTGACCTGCTCTTCGATGGCCCGCTCGCCCACCGCGTTCCCTTCCCAGCGAATGGACCAAGTAACAGTCTTGAAAGTTCGGACAATGCGTTTGACAATTCGATACATGTATTACTCAATTTCTCTTATCCACAGTCTACGGCGATGAGAGTTGTCATACATGACTTTTTTTGTCAACCAAAGTTGTCAGTGGTGTATACTGCTGATGGATTTCGACTAAGCATTCACCCTATGTCTGATATAGGAAAGTACGCTTCCTCGGTAACCTTCGATACATTCGGCGATCTGCTGAAATATCTGCGCCGACGCGCTCAACTGACTCAGCGTGAACTGGCAATAGCTGTCGGCTATAGTGAGGCACACCTGAGCCGCCTCGAAAAGAATCAGCGACTACCAGATCTCGCAACGCTGGCAGCTTTGTTCATCCCTGCTTTGGGTTTGGAGGAAGAACCTGAAACGGTTTCCCGATTACTTGAGCTGGCGGCGATCTTGCGCGGAGAAAACCTGCCACCCGGGGGGAAATTTACCGTTACACAGTCGATCTCAGAAGAGGTCGCAGAAACAGTAGAAACATTCGAGATCCCCAGTAACCTGCCACTACAACTGACAAGTTTTATTGGCCGAGGAAAAGAAGTTGAAGAGATCAAACGCCTCCTCCAGGGAGAGGAGCGAGTCAGACTGCTTACCCTCGTCGGTGCCGGCGGGTGCGGCAAGACACGTCTTGCCCTGCAAGTCGCCGAACAACTCGTGCCGCACTATCTTCATGGAGTTTGGTTTGTGGACCTCACGGCAGTAACAGATCCAAAACTCCTGGCGCGCAACGTCGCTTCTATATTAGGTATTGCAGAATCACAGGGACAGGAATCGATAAATAGCCTTACATCCTTCTTGCGCCTCAAGAAGATGCTTATTGTGTTCGATAATTGTGAACAGATATTGACGGGCGCTGCTCAACTGATCGAGGCTTTATTGCGGTCCTGCCCACAGCTGCAAATTCTGGCTACCACGCGTGAGGTTCTCAATGCTCCAGGTGAAAAACAATTTCATGTGTTGCCCCTCCCAACTCCGCCTGCCCATACAACTGTTGATAAGCAGGATATCGAACAATTCGATTCGATACAGTTGTTCATTCAACGCGCCAGAAATGCACGACCAGACTTTTACCTAACAGAGGAGAACGCGGGCCATGTCGCCGAGGTCTGCCGTCGTTTGGATGGGATACCACTGGCAATTGAACTTGCCGCGGCGCGGGTGGGTTTGCTGCGTGTTCAGCAGATTGAAATGCAATTGAAGGACCGCTTCAAGTTGCTTACAAGTGGAAGAAGAACCCTGCCCCGTCATCAAACTTTGCAGGCAATGATCGATTGGAGCTATGACCTGCTCTCTGATCAGGAGAGTATGCTCTTTCGTCGTCTCTCGGTCTTTGCAGGCGGATGGACTCTCGACTCTGCAATGGCAGTGGCACTTGACACAGAATCTAC
>DAINRK010000162.1:3192-8800 GCA_036741855.1 Anaerolineales bacterium | reverse complement strand
TGTATTGACCTTCTCTTTCAATGTTTCCGTAAGTGGCAGCATACTGGCCGGGACAATCGCGATATTGTCCAGCCGGGCTTTGAGAAGCGCCTTTGGCGGGTTTGTGAGCTGATATCGGTATCCCCTATTGTATCGGTATCTCATAAAGTCGTGTCCTGCATAATCTTTCTGGCGTTCTGTTTCCCCAGGTGGATATATATCTGTGTGGTGTTCAGATTCGCATGTCCTAACCACTGCTGGAGCTGGAACGCCGAGACTCCCTTCTCCGCTTTGTAGGTTGCAAACGTATGCCGGAGGGTATGACATGAGGCCTTCTTGGTAATCCCGGCTTCCTTGCGATACTTGACGACGAGCTTACGAATCCCCCGCTCTGAGATCGGCTCACCCTGGTAATTGAGAAAGACCCTCTCTGAGAAACTCTCACCTCGTACCGCCAGATAGCTTTTGAGAGCATGAACGCCTTTTTTCTCCAGGGCAATCTCCCGTTCCACACTCCCCTTTCCCCTCACCGTAATGGTAGGCTTGATAAAATCGATATCCTCAATTTTCAGATGTGCTAACTCCGACACCCTGATCCCAGTCTGTAAAAATACCTGTAAGATGGCGTAGTCTCTGGGGTTAGCCCCAGCCAATGAGAGCATTTTTGTGTATTCGTCGGCGCGGAGCACCTGCCGCCCGTTCCTTTCCCGTTTGGGCGTCTCAATGCCCGTGGTTGGTGACTTAGAGATCACCCCTATCCCTTCCAAAAACCGGAAGTACTCCCGGAGGGCTGACATCTTCCGCGCTCTGGCAATCCCTGTTAATTCCCGTTTGGCAAGCGCGGAGAGATACTCCACGACATCAACTTTCTCAACATCTGCTGGGGTCTGTATGGACACGTTCGTCTTGTGAAGGTAGGACAGAAACTGAGAGATATCCGTTTGATACGCCCGGATGGTAGCGGCGCTTCTATTCTTCCCGTGGAGACTATCGAGGAAGAGTGCCAATCCCTTTTCTAGTGTGATGGTGTGCATATCTGCCCCTGTGTTCGTCATATCTCCCCTACTTTCTCATACAGACCGAAAAGGGACAAGAGCAGGACACCTGGCAAAAATGGTTCCGATAACATGATGTTTTTTTCATTATATGGTACCGCTCGGTAAGCATGTCAAGGCGGAGATCGTGAGGCGTGGTTCCGGGAAGCCAGATTATCGGAACCAATGAGAGGACACAGATGTGCTATGCTAAGCGCCCAGCAAACCACACGCGAGTGACTGCTGCGACGTATCCTTACAAGGAGAACGCATTGTGGCACGGATTTTCCTCTGCCATGCCAGCGAGGATAAAACCCCGGTCCGGGAGGTCTATCACCGCCTGTGTGCTATCGACGGGTTCGAGCCATGGCTGGATGAAGAAGACTTGTTGCCGGGGCAGGAATGGGCGCGGGAGATCCCACGGGCTCTGCAAACCTCCGACTTTATTTTGATCTTCCTCTCACGTAACTCAGTGGCCAAACGCGGCTATGTCCAGCGGGAGATGAAGCTAGCGTTGGATGCCTGGCAAGAGCTGCCAGAGGGGAGTATCCACACCATACCTGTACGGATCGATGACTGTGACGTGCCCGAAGACTTCCGGCGCTATCACTGGGCCAATCTGTTCGAGCCCAACGGGTTTGACCGCATTGTCCGCGCCATCCGTGCCGAATTAGCCAAACGGTCTGGGACAACACCGCCGCCAAGCAGGCAGGTCTCCTCAAGCACAAGCCCCTCTGCAGCACCTCAGCCGACAGCCAGTGCCTTAGAACCCACCTTTACCAACAGCATCGGCATGGAGTTTGTGCTGATTCTCGCTGGGACGTTCATAATGGGATCTCCAGTCTCGGATACAGAAGCGTATAGTGACGAAAAACCCGCCCATCGTGTCACCATTACACAGCCATTTTATCTGGGGAAGTACCCGGTTACGCAGGCGCAGTGGGAAGAGTTGATGGGCAACAATCCAAGCCGATTCAGCGGTCATCCACAATATCCAGTGGAGTGTGTTTCTTGGGACGACGTGCAAGTCTTTCTGCGCAAGCTCAACGAGCGAGAAGGGAGCCGGGACTACCACATGCCGAGTGAAGCCCAATGGGAATATGCGTGCCGTGGTGGTACAGAGACCCCTCGGTACCATCCTAATGACAACGCTATCGCATGGTACGGGAGAAACAGCAACCGTCATCCGCAGCCTGTTGGTCAGAAATTGCCGAATGCGTGGGGATTATACGACATGCTGGGTAATGTGTGGGAGTGGTGCCACGATGAATGGGGGAACTATACGGCGGATGTGGCGGTTGATCCGATAGGGCCAACAGTTGCTGGAGCCGCTCGTATTATCCGGGGTGGCTGTTGGCGCGTCTCTGCGCGGCGGGTGCGGGCGGCTACCCGCTACTGGAGCGCCTCTGGCTCTCGCGATAGCGGCATTGGCTTCCGCGGCTCGAGTTCAGGCCCCAGCAAGTGACGAGCGGAGCGAGACATGCCGGAGAAGACGACGCGGAGCGGAGTCGGTGAGGCATGGCTGGCGCAGCGAGAAAGCCTCTTTAAACAGGGTCTTTTCTGTGGCTGTAAAGAGAGAGGGTCTATGTAGTACTGAGTCGGACTACAAAGAAATGAGAAGCGGCCCTGAGAATATCGCGATAATCCCCCACTATTCCAGTATCAGCTCTCGTCAATAGGCGCGCGCCCCGGAGGCTGGTAGCGATAATTCATGGTTATCGCTACTTGGAGAATGTCCAGAATCGGTGGTGAGGGAGATCGACAGGGGAATGTATTTTGAGTAGCACAAACGGCAAGATCAGTAGTGCAATTACCCTTTGCTTAACGGCCTTGCCGATTGTGCTACCAGTGAGCGAGTATAACACAACTCCAAAGCCATGCCCGACACCGGAATATGTTGATAATAGGTGGTTATCGACATATGGGAGGTATAGAATCTTCTATTCCGATTTAGCTGAAAAAACTGCACAAAATTATCTTCCGATTGACGGTCTCATTTACCCTACAAACTCAATATATCTGACCAACAAATCTTACTTTACCTTTTTGCGGAGATATTCAAGAATACACCATATGCTCAGAGCCAAGGAGAGGAGATTTATGATGTTGCGATGGATGCTCATAGGGATGTTGACGTTCTTCACGCAGGTAGCATGGGGCGCAGAACTAACACGGAGTAAGGCACTGGAATTACTCGACCAGTGGAATGCGAAGTGGTTGTCAGAGCAGTGTCGACTTGCACCTGCATTAGCGACGAAGCCGGAATTCGTTGCGCTAAAGGATCGACAGTATTGTAAAGGGAAATTCGTTGTCACTGGCATCCAGCCACAGTCTCCTACGGCGGCGAGTGTAGAGTTTCATACTGAATGGGTGATAGATAAAGCATGGCTTCAATCATGGCTAGACGCTATGCAGAAATTGCAACAGCGCCTAGCCCAGCTCCCCGTGCAACGGTCTTGTGATATTCCCTCGAAAGATGGACGAATATGTTGGAGTGGGGACATACATGGCGAGATACTTCAGATGGATATATTTATGGCAAACAACAAATATTAACAGGTGCTGTGGTTGGAACGAAAAATCCTGATATTAGACAAACAGCAGAATGGGAACAATACGAGGCATGGAAGAATATGATACGGGAGAATCTCACACGAGGCGATAATGCTACGCCCCCCGTGCAGTGGCAGTTCGAGCATTGGGATGACGGCTGGCGAATCGCGACGAAGTAGTTTAATTATTTTCCGTCATTTTCTTTACTACACTTATCATCTCTATTTCTTTTTTAGCATTAGCAATCAGCTCTTTAAAAGTAACAAATCTAATATAAGTATTGAGATAAAAGTTCCAATCGTTCATTACTTCTTGCTCGTCTTTTGTAAGATCATAATCAGCTAGTATTCTACCAATAGGTTTCTGTATTCCATATGTTCCTTTGCGCTGTAAACCACTGTTAATATCAGTCCGCCGCATGTATTCTATAAGTTCACTGAGCCCATCAGCTATGCGAGAGGTGATACTCAACCTACCACCATTTGGTTTTTGACTGAATATTTTTATATTTGGACTTTTTACCTCTATAATTCTTTGTTCCTTATAGTTCGTCTCAATATGTAAATCAATCTCTGTATCATTGTCTATATTTTTGTTTTTAGCTTTAACCTCACAATCTAATCCGAGTATCCACCGTTTTATTTTCAATTCACTTTTAACTTTCTCTTCTATATTTTCGTTGTTTGCAACAGCTTGTTTTATCAACGCTTCAAACTCTTCAAGTTCCTTGGCATATTGATTAGAGTTGTCAATAACTTCTTTTGCAAGTGCCAGTTCTTGTTGCTGTAGATTAAAGGCTTTTTTCAAGTCCCTATTTTCATCTTCCTTATCACGTAACCTATTCCTTAAAGTATCCACCTCCCTATTATTTGATTCAACGTCTGATTCTGTAATAATCTGTTTGTTCCAAAATTTGGCAAAGAATTTCTTTGTAGTTAAAACAATCCAGTTTAGAATCTCATCTACCTTTTGGTTTTTCTCAATAAATAAGCTCCGGTTTTTAAATTCGCCCTTTTCTTTGCTTTTTTTATTCACTGTACGAAATGACACACCTTCTGCTTTTGGGTATTTTATTATTGCTGCCTCAATTGCGTATTGGTCACTTTCCCATCGATCTTTTTCGTGCGTTTCGAATTTTTTGTCTTCTTTTTTGGGCTCATCTTCTTTTGTATTCTTATTAGTCATTTCATTGTTATTAATTCTCTAATTTATTATTCTAACTTATAGGCACTGCTGATAATCGCATCGAAACTGTTTATCCTATCAACCGCAGTGTGTGGTATTAACTTATATATCCATTGCTTCCCGGTTGCTTTACTGGCAACGCTGCACCACTCTTCAGCTTTTTGCGCCTTGGAAAATACGTCCGGATCATTTTTCTCAATCTTCGATTTATCTTTCACCTCAACTATATAGTAGGCTTCTTTCCTCTCAACGATAAAATCAGGATTATAGTTGCCATAGATGTATGGGATTGGCAGTTGTCCTATCCGTAAGCGGAGCCAACTCTTAACCGTTCTATCCGCATCCAGGGAATCAGCGAGTAATTTTTCCTGTGCAGAATCAAAGACATAAGCCGGATAGACACTATTGGTGTACCCCTCAATGATGTTTCGCAACACTTCCGCATTACTGACTTCCTCCTTTTGCAACGGGACGGCGGAGGCCTTTATCGCCTTTGTGTATGGCTCATAGCTGTTTTGAGACCCTACGACCGTGAATTTGATTTTGGTGTCCTCGTGCAGTTTTTGCCGAATCTGCGGCAGAATATCATTGAGAATAGTTTGCTCGTGCAGTGTCACTAATTTTGTGAGCATACCTTTATCGACTTTTATCTGGCTCAAGTAATGAGCCACGATCTTTTGGAGCACTGCTTTATGTGAGATGTCGATCTCCGGAACTTCCAGAATTATCAGACGTACAAAACGGTTAACCGGGTCAATTTCTTCTTTGGTGGTGACATTTGCGAGTTCTACACGCTGGCCGGTAACGATATCCGCTTTAATAAGTTTTGGGTCTATGTGTTTGAGTTCTTCAAGCCG
>DAINRK010000162.1:0-3182 GCA_036741855.1 Anaerolineales bacterium | reverse complement strand
CAAGCCGTAGCTGTATGGGGAAATAATCGAGTTTATTGGATGAATACACCTTTGTTTCAACGAGAGGCAGCGCGATCCAAAGTTTTTTGTCATCTTTCGGTTTAATCTCAATCAGCTTTAATTCTTCCCGCTCAGCTGCTTTCTTTACCTGTATCCCCTCTGCGACCTCATGGGCGACCGCAACGACGCGGGCAAAATTGTCATGGGAGATAATATCTAACGAATCAAGCACTTCGATGCCCGTTAGTGTGCCAAAGGGCAACCGCAGACCTCTGCCAATGGTCTGCTCAATCAGAGTTTTGCTGATGGATGCTCGGAAGGGAATGATGGTAAAAACGTTACGGACATCCCAGCCTTCTTTAAGCTTGTCAACGTGGATGACAATCTCATTTTTGTTGATCGGCGGCGGCTCTTCCAGATGCAGAAGTTGGTGAATAGACTCCACCTCGCTTTCACTCGTCACGACAAGCGTTTTGTGCTTATAGTACCCGTTAAAAAAATCATCTGCCGTGACCATCTCTTTGACTTCATGGGCATGTTGGATTGACTTGGTGGTGATTAGCGTTATCGGAAGGATCATTTTAATTTTGGTGTTTTTGGTGTACTCCTCAAGAAGTGCCTTTTTCTCCCGGTGCAGCCGGATACCATCCTCAAGCTTTATCCGGTCGATATCTCCTTCATAGACAAAATTATCGCTTCGCGCCACAACGCCCGGTATCTTAATATAGCCGCCGGTTGCCTCTCCCCCATTTTTCAAATTCTCAAGCGCTTGCTTGGCGTCCTTAATGGCATCTGCGAGTGTATAGCTGAAAACGACATTGGTGCTCGTTGGTGTTGCGGTAAACTCAAGCCCTAATAACGGCTGTAAATGGTTGATTGCCCGCAGGGATTTTTCACCCCGATAGCGGTGGCTCTCATCCATGAGAATAACAAGATTTTTCTTCTGCAAAAGCTCCGCAAAACTGGAGCCTAGGGTCTCCTGGTACTTGTGGAATTTAAACTCAACATCCCGCCTTTCATTGAAGATTTTTTGTATGTTGAATATATAAATATTTATTGCCTCGAATAGCTTATTCCCAAAATCCGCATACGCGTAATTCTCCCCGGTCACCAGATTAAATACCGGCACATCCGTGAGGCCCGCAAAGACGTACTTTTTACTCCCCGCCGTAAAGTTATCAATGGTCTTTGTATATATGGTTTCGCCGGGGGTGAGTATAAAAAAATCTTTGAGTCCTTTTGTCGAGGAGAGATAGGCAATCATGGCCGCCATGAGCCGTGTCTTGCCAATGCCGGTCGCCAGGGCAAACGTGAAAGAGGGAAAATCCGTATCGAATTTTATATTGCCGATCATTTTTGCTTCGATGTCGCGGGGGTCTTCTTTGCCAAGGTGAAAAGTCGAGAGGAGTGCATCCAGTTTAGTCATGGATTGCGCCTGCGGTTTTCGCAAATCAAGCTCTTTGATAATTTTGTCGATCACTTTCATACGGTAAATTTTTTCAGGAGAATGTCCGGCATTCTCTTCACTTCTACATTATCCAGCAATTTCAGTTTACTGGAAATAGTCTTTGCATAGATAACGACAAATTTCGCTCTCTCCCCTATCTCGTTTAAAAGCGTATCGATATATTCCTGGCTTAAATATTGTTCGGTCACATGGGCAATGGTCGTGCCAGAAATGCCATGTAATGCGTTATCGGGATGGAGCAATCTAAATCCTTCTATTTTTAGGACCGCGCGGATGAGTGCGCCGTTATACATTTTGGGATTAATTACCGTTAAGCGCAGATCGCTGTCTTTGATAAAGAGGCTGTCGCCTAATTCAAAATATTTAAATCCACCGCCGCCTTTCCATTGTATATCTTCGCTAATCCCTCCTTGATCTGAACCATCCACGACACTTTTCATACGAGGAATAATATGCGTTTCTGCATTATTGCCGATCTCTACCATTATCCACTTGCGTTTCATTTTGTGCGCTACTGCTCCAGTTGTTCCTGAACCCGCAAAAGAGTCGAGCACAAAATCACCTTCGTTACTGGCAATGGTAATTATTCTTTCTAATAATCTTTCTGGTTTTGGAGTGCTGAATGGATCTTCGCCAAACAGCGCTTTGCTTTCTTTTCTTGATTCATCATTGTGTCCAACTTCATCGTGAGGCCACCATGAAGTTACAACTATTCCTGACTGCACTTCACTAAGGTACCTTTTCAATTGCGGTGCACCTTTTCCGTTTTGTCCAAAGAATACTCTTCCTTCAATGATCCATTGTGCCATAACACTTCTATTTGTTACCCAGGCTCTCCCTTTAGGAGGACGATAAGATTGACCAGTATGAGGGTTGATAATATCGTAATCATACTCCTTTGTGTAAGTCTTTACAGAGAGATTGTCAGATCTCCATTTGCCCTTTCCATCATTACTGTCATACTTATACAAAGAGTTTTGTTTTTCTGTTCTCGGAAGCAAGTTACGTACAAACTTATTTGTTTTTTGATAGACCAGGATATGATCATGATTATCAGGAATTCCTTTTGCGTCACTTGCAGCAGCATACTTCTTCTGCCACACAATGTTTCTTACAAAGTTGTTGCGTCCAAATATTTCATCGCACAGGACTTTCAAATAATGTGCTTCGTCATCGTCGATAGAAATCCATAACGAGCCATCTACGGCTAGCAGCTTATATATCGCCTCTACTCGTGTCTTCATCATGCCGAGCCACAACGAATGTTCCATGCCGTCATCATAATGCGCAAAAGCGTTTCCTGTGTTGTAAGGAGGGTCAATATATATAAGTTTAATTTGATTCTGAAAATCCTGAAGTAATGCCTTGAGTGCCAGAAGGTTGTCGCCCTTTATCAGAATATTTCCTGTTTTGTGATCACCAAACGACTCTTTTTCTATTAAAATTCTTGGTTCTGATACACGTGAATCTTTCTTATTTACCCATTCATATTGACCAGAAGTTACATCATAGTAGAGCGCTTTTCCTTTGTTTGTCCATTGCAGTTCTAATTTCTTTCCATGCATGTTTGCATGGGTATTATATCATTAAACTCAGTAGTTCTGATATAAGCTAGTCATTTCCAAATGACCCGTCCAGCTTGACAAACAGAGCCCTTAAAACTCATAATCCATTCAAGCACATGCCGACCTTTGCCAAAGACCACATCATTATT
>DAINRK010000161.1:0-8834 GCA_036741855.1 Anaerolineales bacterium | reverse complement strand
CCGTCATCATCGGTGGACAGAACAAGGGCAACTTCACCCTGGCTCCCAATGCCAGTCGGCGCGTCAGCTACACCGGCTTGTCTGCTGGACCGGTGGTGATTAGGAGTAATGGTCAACCCATCATTGCTTCCATCCGCATCGCCTACAACGATGGCAGTGCCTGGACGAGCTTCTCGGAGATGATGGGATTGCCTTCCAACAAGCTGACCTCCAGCTACACCTTCCCCTGGTACAACAATCTCAGCCTCAACTCCCAGCTCAGGTTTGGCAACGTTGGCACAGTTCCCACTAATGTCACGGTCACCATCGGTGGACAGGTCAAAGGCACGTATCCCCTCAATCCCAATGAGAGCAATCGCGTCAGTTATCTAGATCTCGACAGAGGTCCGGTCAAGATTACCTCTTCTGGTAATGTCCCCATCATCGCTTCCCTGCGCGTGGCCTATCACGATGGCACCGCTTGGACAGATTTCTCCGAGATGATGGGATTGCCCACCAACGCCCTCAGCACGCGCTACTCCTTCCCGATTTATGACAACGTCGCCTACAACTCTCAGCTGAGATTTGGTAATGTCGGCACCTCGTCCACTACCGTCACAGTCACCATCGGTGGACAATTGAAAAGCATACACACCCTCAATCCCAATGCCAGCCAGCGGGTAAGTTACTCAGTCCTGGTCGGTGGGCCAGTGGTGATCCAGAGCAATGGACAACCTATTATTGCTTCCCTGCGCGTGGCCTACACCCCGGATGGAGGCACGACCTGGACGAGTTTCTCGGAGATGATGGGCTTGCCCCAATCCCAGCTCACCACCTCCTATCTCTTCCCCTGGTACAACAACTTCGACCTTGATACACAACTTAGAATTGGAGTGCCGTAGCCCTTCATTTACCTTCACTCAATAAGGACAGCAAGGGCAGCCATCCGGCTGCCCTTGCTTATTTCTTTGTAATAGCTGAGCTTGTCTTAGCTACAACTCACTGCCTATCTCTGCTCCTGCTATAACAACTCTTGATCTCCATAACTAGTTGAAAGTTGAGGTACCTTAACTTTCAAATGAATTCAAAAATTCAACTTAGTGGTAGTTTCCACAGAAGAGTACGAAATTAAACTCGCTAGCATACGTGTAACATACTCTCATAACTTTTGTAACATTTTCTTATCAAGAGTAATTGTATTATCCGCCTTCAATTACTACAATATGAGAGTGTAAGAATTTGAGGATGCATTGCTTTCTTCTTTGAAGAAAATTTTCCACTTATCAACAAATCAATAATTATTACACATCAGTTACCTAAGGAGTCTTGGAATCCAATACATGTATTTTCTTTAGGAGGCGAAATGTTTAAAGTTAGGAATAAATCCGTAAAGCGTTCATTAGGATTTAAGAAGTATTTTCTTCTATTAATTTCACTATTATTGATTCCCGTTGATGTCTACTTTACTCAGGAAACGAAAGCCCTTGGGGCAGTTTATGCAACTGTCGAAACCACGCCGGTATTGCATTCTGGTGATGCTGCCGACGATAGTACAATCTGGATTCATCCCACCAATCCATCCTTAAGTACGATTGTGGGAACTGACAAAGGCGGTAATTTGGAGGTTTACACCCTGTCGGGTGCGGTACTGCAAAGAATTCCTATTTTAACGAATAATGTGGACCTACGTTACAACTTTCCGCTTGGAGGCGCAAGAGTAGCATTGGTTACCGGCGTTGATAGGAGCGCGAATAAACTATTTGCATATAAAGTAAATCCAGTCACACGACTTTTGGAGGATGTGTCGACTCCGTCTTCCCTTCCCGGCTTGCTGGGCTCCTCCATGTACGTCAGTCCGATCACGGGCAAGTATTACGCGTTTACGAACCGAGATTGCGTATTGAATCAGTATGAGTTGACGGATAATGGCAGCGGAAGGGTAGCAGTCAATCTTGTGCGGACGGTTACATTCAGTACTCAATGTAATTCTTCAGCTCGTTTGAGCGAAGGCGTTACAGCAGATGATGTACACGCCAAGGTTTATGTAAGCGAAGAAGCTTTTGCCATTTGGAAATTGGGTGCAGAACCCACTGATGGAAGTACCAAATTTAGAGTAGATAAACCGATCGCGCAGGGCGGGCATTTTCAGCCTGATATTGAAGGGCTTGCGATTTACTATAAATCGAATGGTACCGGATATCTTATAGGGTCCAGTCAGGGCAATAGCACGTATATTGTCTATACTAGCGAGGGAAGTAATAACTATTTGGGTACTTTTAATATAGCCGATGGAAGTATCGACGGCACCAATGGCACAGATGGAATTGATGTTACAAATTTCCCGCTCGGTCCGAATTTCCCTTATGGCGTGTTCATAGCTCAGGATGGGCACAATACAGATGGAAGTGTTGCCAAAAAACAGAATTTTAAGTTAGTTCCCTTTCAGAGTATCGCTGGGGCCCTTAATTTGACAATGGATACTACCTGGGATCCTCGTTTGGTCGGTGCAGGCCCTACACCGGGCCTCACTCCAATTCAGGTTAAGATCGGAAGCAGCAACATGGGAATCTACAATGTTGCTGCTCACTCTACTGCTCGCCACAGCTATCCTGGGGCTAACAACGGTCCTGTGAGAGTGCAAAGCTTGAATGGGACATCCATTGTTACTTCAGAGCGCGTTGCCTATTCACCCAATGGTGGGACCACGTGGACAAGTTATTCTGAACTGATAGGACTACCTGCCAATCAGCTCGCGAACAGTTACGTATTCCCCTGGTATAACAATGTGGATCTCAACTCGCAACTACGCTTTGGCAATGTAGGCGGTATTAACACCACGGTCACCGTAACAGTGGGTGGGCAGGTGCAAGGCAATTATCCTCTCCTACCTAATCAGAGTATGAGGGTGAATTACGATGGGCTAAACGCAGGTCCAGTTAAAATCCAAAGCTCTAATGGTGCGCGAATCATCGCTTCGGTGCGAGTGGCCTATTTCAACGGCAGTGCCTGGACGAGCTTCTCCGAGATGATGGGACTGCAATCCAGCAAGCTGACCAACATGTATCTCTTCCCCTGGTATAACGACCTCGACCTCGATTCTCAACTTCGCTTCGGCAATGTGGGCACCACACCGACCACCGTCACGGTCACTGTTAACGGAGTGCTACAAGGCTCTTATCCTCTGAACCCTAACCAGAGCCAGCGTGTAAGTTATCCTGGCCTGGACAGTGGGCCGGTCAGAGTAACAAGCTCAGGCAATGTCCCGATCATCGCCTCCATGCGGGTGGCTTATCACAATGGTAGTGCCTGGACAGATTACTCCGAGATGATGGGTTTGCCTTTCCCATCGTTGAGCAACCGCTATCACTTCCCGGTCTATAACAATGTCAACCTGAATACCCAGTTGCGATTTGGCAATGTGGGCACTATCAACACCATTGTCACGGTCACGATAGGAGGGCAATTCAAAGGGAGTTATCCTCTGGCCCCGAACCAAAGCCAGCGGGTGAGTTATGTCAATGTCGACAGCGGACCGGTGGTGATCCAGAGTAACAACGGCACTCCGATTATCGCTTCAGAGCGAGTGGCGTATCACAATGGCAGTGCCTGGAGCAGTTTTGCCGAGATGATGGGGCTGCCACACCCACAGTTGACAGATACATATATCTTCCCATGGTACAACAACGTTGACCTTGATTCTCAACTGAGGTTTGGCGTCCCATAAAGTCACTTAACTAGTCGAGGGTCTCAAATTAATTATGCATCCTACAACAAATAACTTTACCTCCGACGTTGAGACAAATTCTCAACGCCAGAGCAAAGTGCAACCATAGTAATATGGTTGCACGCGAATGAATTAACTAAAATGCTGTTATCCTTGGTAGATAACGGTTCGATATTTCATTGGTATCAATGACTTAACAAACCAATATGTTAAATATTGACTCAGGATTGGCCCAAAAATATGATTAACATTTTTCAGCGAAAAACACACATTATCTACATCCTTGTAGTAATTGCACTGCTTTTTCTTGTAATAATACCCTCTGGGGTTTTCGCGCAGGAGGAAGTGAATCATTTTTCTTCTGCACACACAATATTTACATCCCAATTTGGGATTGAGAGCCCTGATGGAATGGCTTACTCTCCCTATGCTGATTCCTTCATTGTTTGGGGATCAGACGGCAGTATTCGATCGATCACATCCGAGGAGAAAACCGGTGGACAGTTAAAACTCCCTCAAAACGCTGATAATCATCTGGGTGCAGCGTTTGATAAATATAGTAACAGTCTGTTTGTTTTGAGCTCTGGTAATGCAGAGTTATCGAGGATCCCTGTGAAGCCAGGTGGACTTCCGGCCTTGTCCAGTGATGCGACGCGCTTCAACGTAGAGTCAATTGCTCTTGAGTCGGTGGGGGGAATGACCTTTGACCCAGCTACAGGGCGGCTCTTCATCCTGGATACAAGCAAGTCACAAATCCTGGTTTTATCGCCACATCCCGTGGATGGCTTCGATGGCGTGAGTGCTGCCAGGGATAATCGGATTCGTCAGGTAAGTTTGAAATCCTTGTCGCAGGCTGTTTTACGTGGGATTGCATTTAATCCAAATAATGGCCATCTATATGTTGGTAACCCAGAGGAACAAGAAATCTATGAATTGACCGAAGCAGGGGAACAAATTTCCACTTATGAGCTACGCAACTTATCTATTGAGAATCTTTCCGCAATGCTGTTTGCTCCAAGTCGTGATTCCACAGACGATCCGGACATTACGGCTTTATATGTTCTGGATAGTGGTCAGTTATCCAAATCAGTCAGCGATCAGCTGAGTACTTCACAGCAAGGGCAGATTGTCGAGTTGTCCTTACAGGCTCCCGCTGCACTCCCACCCGGGACAACACTATTACCAAGCACGTTAGTGCGCATCATCGATACTTCGATCGCAGCCTGGAATCCGTCTTCACCTGACCCCTCGGGCGTCGATTACTGGCCTCTTTCAAACAAACTGTTCATTGTCGATAGCGAAGTGGACGAAATGCCAGCTTACTTTCAGGGAAAAAATGTCTTTTTGTCAACGACATCGGGTACATTGACTGGTACCTGCAGTACCACATCGTTCACTGGCGAACCGACAGGCGTGGCGATCAATGCGAATAATAACCATATCTTTATCTCAACGGATTTCAACGACAGGATCTTTGAAGTCAGCCGGGGATCAGACGGAATTTATTGTACGGCAGACGATACAGTTACCTCCACCAATGTAAGCACTCTATATAACATAACTGATGCCGAGGATGTTGCTTATGGTAACAATACCCTCTTCATTGCGGGTGGTACCAGTGCAGAGGTATATGCAATCCCTCTTGGAACGGACGGTGTGTTGGGTGGTGATGATGGTACCATGACCCATTTCGATACCTCTGCTCTTGGTTTCAGCGATCTTGAGGGAATCGGATACAACTCCGATAATGGAACACTTTTTATCGTCAGCACTGCGGGAACCGACCGATATTTGGGAGAAACGACAAGAACGGGAACGCTTTTGCGTGCCTATGATTTATCGTTCATGGGAAGTGCGGGGAACATACGATCCGACGTAACGTTTGCTCCCAGCAGTCAAAACCCTGCTATCAAGAACATCTATATTGTAAGCCGTGGAATTGATAATGATGTTGATCGAAATGAAAACGATGGTAGAGTTTGGGAGATTCGAATCTCCAGCCCTACTCCGACCCCAACACCTACGCTGGGCCCCGGGTTTGCTCATGCGAAAGTCTATATTGGTGGAGCGTTGAAAAATGAATACAATATTCCGCCTCAAAGCAGTTTAAAACAGAGCTATGAAGGGACGAATGATGGGCCCGTCAAAGTGCAAAGCACAAATGGCATAAATATTGTTGCCTCGGAACGGGTGGCCTATTTCAATGGCAGCAACTGGACAAGTCACTCGGAACTGATGGGGCTGCCTGCCAACCAGCTTACGACCAGCTATATGTTCCCCTGGTATAACAACGCTGACCTAAATTCCCAACTTCGTTTTGCCAACCTCGGCAGTGCGAATACCACAGTCTCCGTCTACATCGGAGGTCATCTCAAAGGTAGCTATCCCCTGGTACCGAACGAGAGCAAGCGGGTAAGCTATGCTAATCTGGATGCTGGGCCTGTCAAGATCCAAAGCTCGGGCAACGTCCCAATCATTGCTTCCTTGCGCGTGGCATATACGGCCAATGGAGGTGCCACCTGGCCCAGCTTCTCAGAGATGATGGGGTTGCCTGCCAATAAACTCTCCAATAGTTATATCTTTCCCTGGTACAACAACATAGACCTCAACTCACAGATTCGTTTTGCGAACGTTGGAACAAGCCAAACCACGGTGACCGTCAAGGTGGGGAATCAGGTTCAAGGTCTTTACACTCTATTGCCTAACCAGAGTCAACGGGTTAGCTATAACGCACTGGATGCAGGGCCTGTTCGCGTGACCAGCTCGAACGGGGTCAAGATCATTGCCTCACTACGTGTCGCTTACACTCCGAATGGAGGAGCGACGTGGCCCGATTTTTCGGAGCTGATGGGCCTACCCATAGGTTCCCTTAGCACCCATTATTCCTTCCCAATATACAACAATGTGGACTTCGATACACAGCTGCGTTTTGGGAACGTTGGGACCGCTGCGACTACTGTGACAGTCATCATTAATGGAGTTGTGAAGGGCAACTATAATCTGTTACCCAGCCAGAGTCAGCGTGTCAGCTATAGCGGACTGGATAGCGGACCAGTAGTGATAAGAAGTTCAGGTGGGGTACCGATTATTGCCTCGGAGCGGGTAGCCTATTTCAATGGCAGCAGATGGACGAGTTTTGCAGAGATGATGGGCCTACCCCAGGCACAGTTGACTACCACCTATCTCTTCCCCTGGTATAACGATGTGGATCTCGATACACAATTGAGATTCGGGGTGCCGTAGAGTTCTTGCTATTTTGTTTGAAAAAAAGAAAGCGCCTCTGACGCGTCAGAGGCGCTTTTGTGTTGGATTACAAAGTAGCTTACAAGCCTGCCGCGCTCTTCAGCGCTTCTGCCTTATCTGTGCGTTCCCAGGGAAACTCGATATCATCGCGGCCGAAGTGTCCGTAAGCAGCAGTCTTGCGATAGATTGGTTTGCGCAGGCCCAGGTCACGGATGATCGCGCCGGGGCGCAGGTCAAAGAATTCGTTGATGAGCTCGGCAATCTTCTCATCTCCAATCTTCGCTGTGCCAAAAGTTTCCACATTGACCGAAAGCGGATGTGCAACACCGATCGCATAAGACACCTGTACTTCCACACGGTCAGCAAGGCCCGCCGCCACGATATTCTTGGCAACATAACGCGCTGCATAGGCTGCAGACCGATCCACCTTTGTGGGATCTTTTCCGCTGAAGGCACCGCCGCCATGACGGCCCATTCCGCCATATGTATCTACGATGATCTTACGGCCTGTCACACCTGCATCGCCCATCGGTCCGCCGACGACAAAGCGGCCTGTCGGGTTGACAAAAACTTTCAAGTTGTTATCCACCATATCTTTGGGAAGAGATGGCATGATGATCTCTTCAGTAACGATTTCGGTGATCTCGGCCTGGGAAACATCCGGCGCGTGTTGGGTAGAAATGAGGACAGTATCCACGCGTTTGGGTTTGCCTTGCGAATATTCGATTGTGACCTGGCTCTTCGCATCGGGACGCAGCCATGAGATGGTCCCATTCTTCCGCAGTTCACTCTGCCGGCGCGTTAGCTTGTGCGCGAGATAAATGGGCAGAGGCATGAGGGTGGGGGTTTCATTGCATGCGAATCCAAACATCATTCCCTGATCGCCCGCGCCAATGGTCTCGACCTCAGCATCTGTCACTTCATGACCATTGCGTGACTCGAGTGCCGCATCCACGCCCATGGCGATATCCGGGCTTTGGCTGGCAATGGCTGCGATGACAGCACAGGTATGGCCGTCGAAGCCTTTCTCGCTGCCATCGTAGCCAATATCTAATACCACTTTGCGTACCAGCTCGTCGAAGTTAACAAATGCGTTTGTGGTGATCTCACCCAATAACATCACGAAGCCCGTCTTGGCAGCGGTTTCGCAGGCAACGCGCGAGCGCGGATCCTGCTCGAGGCACGCATCCAGCACTGCATCCGAGATTTGATCGCAGAGCTTATCGGGGTGTCCCTCGGTTACAGATTCCGATGTGAACATCAGCTTCGGCGATGTCATAAAAGTGTTGCTCATTGTTTTTTCCTAACTCCTTTGAAAATAAAATTGCCCCTTCGGACATGCTGAAAGGACAATCTACGTGTTGGGCAGTTTGCCTCTCATCTACCAGAACATCCTTCTGTCGGAATTGGCACCGTGTTAGCAATTAACTTTCGGATTTTGTTTATGCTAATCGGTTGTCGAGGCATCGTCGGGCCGGGTCCCTCCGCCTCTCTGGATAAGAGCGCCATAGTGGGGCTATTGAATTGTAATGGGAGTTTACCATATGGATATGGCAGAGTCAATTACAGAGTGCCACATGAGTATGTAAACTTGAAGTTAATATTTCATCTTACAAGCGGACCACGCCGCAAAGCGGCAATGTGGACAAAACTAAGGAAAGGTTTACTTAAGCAGGTTGAACATGCATAGGATAAGCGTAGCAGCCTGCGGACAAGAGATAAGATTAGTAATGATATCGCTATTCATAATATGAATAACCAAATCAGAAAATGCTATAATGATGAAGTCTCCAAGGGCGTACACATCACATCCAGGACGCATTTTTTAATTAAAAAGGTCGAACATGGCGGAAAAGTTTGCTTCTGCTCCAAAAGTGCTGATCGTCAG
>DAINRK010000160.1:0-8898 GCA_036741855.1 Anaerolineales bacterium | reverse complement strand
ATTGTCACGCGCTTTGCCCTGTCGCCAAGGTCATGATAAAGGGATGCCAGACCAGATGAGAGCTCCTGAAGCAACGTAGGCAGTTCGCCGTCCAGTTGTCCCTGCTGGTTGTGCGTATCCCATCCGCCGATGTCGACGCATGCAACCTCAAGTCCGATATCAGCTTTTGCGATTTGAGCCACCTGTTTCATTGCCATCCCAAATTCGGTGTCTGGATATGCTGAATTTGCGGCCGGTGTGTAATTGGTCACATCGATTTTGGCAAGAATATCGACTGCATTGAACGTCTCAGCAGCTTCGCCATCCAGTGATGAGCCAAGGTTGTAAAGGGCCGCGAGCCGGGCGCGAATTTCCTCCAGTTGATCCATGCCACCCTGGAGGTGAAAATCCGCGATGGATTTGAGTGTGGTAACCGGGACAGGTCCGCGCAGCGCTGACTGCATCACACCTCCCA
Organism: Anaerolineales bacterium; assembly: GCA_036741855.1. Lineage (GTDB taxonomy): Bacteria > Chloroflexota > Anaerolineae > Anaerolineales > Villigracilaceae > Defluviilinea. The sequence continues at coordinate 8,444 of DAINRK010000160.1, read as the reverse complement.
TACCGATCGCGCGGAACGGCGAGTCATTTTGCCAGGAGGCGGTTTGCAAGTGACGGCCGATCCAGCCCGTGGGAATTGCTTTTTCTCCCGGTGTGCCGCGTTCCATGTAGTCCATCGCGTCGAAGTGAGAATGGGTCGGGTCAGGTGACCCAACCGCGTGCACGATTGCCAAGGTTTTCTCATCCCATAAATCCTTGAGCGGACGCAAGGACGGGTGCAAACCAAAGAAACCATCCAGGTCAATGCCAGTTTGTTCGCTTCCATCTTCAGGCTCGGGGATGGCAAGCCTTCTGCGATGGTGATAGTAATCAACATCACCATGCGGGATGACCGCGCTGATCCCATCCATACCGCCGCGTTGAAAAACCACAACGAGAATATCGCCAGGCGGCTCGACGCCTTGCGGTGCAAAGGCCATGCGTGGCATCCATGACGGTAACGCGGGAGCAACGGCAAAACTGCCTGCTAATTTTAGAAAATCTCTTCGCGAAATTTGTGTATCCATAAGTATTCCTTTTAGGTAGTAGTGCGAGATAGTATCTCGCACTACCGTACTTGAAAGTGAGGCGATCCAAGAATCAACCCGGCCACCGACGGAATGAGGTTACTTAAGTTGGCGGAGGAAGCAAAATCAACCAAAATGGAACGGGCATCATCGGGCAATCGTTCGCCTAAAAAGCGAAGGCTTAATACGTCCACTATATCTTCTCGAGAGGAGGCATCTTTGGTCAATGCTTCCAAGTCCACCGTTGCGCCTATGATTGCATTTGATACTAACAAAAAGCCAAAATTCCAGCGATCAAGTAATCCACTGGTTGTAGCCCAGTATTCTGTAGAATCGGGATATCCATCGGGCATTAGCCACGAGAAGGGAACCTGCCCAAGTAAACGCAATTGCTCCTGCAATTTTTTTGAATTTCCAGTGAGGGTTGTGCCCGTAAGCCGCAGGGTAGAGATGAAGAAATCCAACGGCTTCTTGAATTTCTGCCCTACAGACGTTTTGAATTGGTCAGAATTCAGTAAGGCACGGAAGATCTGTCGCGTATCACCGTCAGACTGAGTAAAGACCTGAGATAGCATATCCACGAGCGCGGGGTCAGGTGAATCGGACACAAATCTACGGGCAAATTTCCTGCTTATGAAATGGGCAGTGCTGGTATGACTCGCGAGCATATCTAGAATCATCTCGCCTTCCGATTGACCGGTCGGTGAAATCATCATCCCCATGACATGCTTTTCGCTATAGTCATGGATTTCCGGGTCGAAATAATAAATCCCAGCACCTATCTTGGTATTCCGAGGTCCTGAGACTGTCCAACCCGTGAGCACACGCGCCAGCTCGGCAACATCATGATGCGAGTAACCTGATTCCACGCCTACTGTATGCAATTCCATCAGTTCACGGGCATAGTTCTCGTTTGGGGATTCGCCCAGGCTTTCGGCCTGATCCAGATAAATCAGCATGGCTGGGCTTTTTGCCGAAGCGTATAGGAGATCTCTAAATTTTCCCAGTGCATTTGGACGAATTGTATACAGATCGTCATCTGTTTTCAGTACCTTGCAGAGGAACTTTCCGATATAGATATTGAAGTGATTGCCCCAAAAATCTACCATCATTTCGAAGATCTGACGGTGGCTATACCATTGGCGCAGAATCGTGGACTCAATCAATTCTCTGGCCGAAATGCTGTTCTCGCCGAGTTGGAGTCGCTCACCGGCAGTCATCTTCAGCGTGGAAAAAGGCCGAAGCAGCGAATCAATTTCAGGGTCCGGGATCGAGTCGGCAGAGAGTTGCTCCTCAATGAATGCATCTAATCCGAGTCGTCTGGCTTGATCGAACAGTTCAGGTGTGGGGCCAAAGGTCGTACGACGCAATGTGTGAAGCAGCAACTTTTCGCCATCAGGAATGATCGCTGGTGAGGGAACAACAGTTTGTATGGGATTCAAAACTGGCTGGGGAACCGTGGTTTGTGTGGGACTTTCGACATGATGGGGCGTGCTTTGTGCGGTTGGCGCGTTCGGCGCGCAGGCCGCCAGTGCAGTCCACGCTGCCATCAGGCCAGAGGCTTTCAAAAAATCACGACGGGAAATTGTCATACACGCTCCATATTTTCACTATGAAACAGAAGCTTGAACAGGATTTTAATATGATGTAAATTTTCTGTAATTCAAATGGGGTTATGCCGCAAAGAGACACATAGGATCGATGTGCAAGTTATATTCAAGACGGCGAATAACATACCTTGGTTACCGTCAAACATTAATTAAGGATAATAGTCTATCAATCCATACGCAGATTTAGATCTTTCAAATTCATGACGGCAAGCCAGTCGTTCAAATCCTACCACACCCTCTCCAAATTCGGATTCGCCAGTGGGCGGCGTCCCACCTTTGCCATATCCACCCATTCGCCGTGTACCTTCACTCGCACCACATCCCCGGTAAAGTCAGTCACAGTCCCACCGTTGTTGTTGAAGAGCCAGGATCCTACTGCATAAATATCCACTGGAACCCCCAGCTTCTCAAACTTGCGAATCTTTTCTGGATTGAACCCACCGGAGACAACAATCCTCACATTGCGACAGTATTCACGCGCTGCATCTTTCCAGGCGTCAGATATGTTCCAGTTTTCTGATGCGGAATCCAACGCCTGGCGTACGTTAAAAACAAGTCGGGGATTCACACCAAGGTCAAGGACGGGATCACCTAACGGGGCAACCGACACATCACGTAAACTTCCACTTGTATCCAAGCGAATACCATACAACATATATTTCGCTGCTTCGGCTTCATCACCAAGATCTTTCAGTTCTCTATATCGTGTAAACATAGCTTCAATGACGCGCAACGTATCGCGCACAGAGTCATTGTTGAAATCCACCAGGGCAATACGAGGGATTCGAGCGGGCAAAATGCGCGAGAACTGCATCATTGCTTCTGCCGTATCACCCAGGAAGGAGGCAATTGCCGCGTGAGCAACGGTTCCGCCACCGGCGCCACCCCACCAGTCACCCTGTGCGTCGGTCGAGACGACCGGCCCGATCTGGCTCGAGAATTCCATGTTGAATCGTTGAATGGCAATGTTATAGGCATATCCATCTGCAGCTTGTACTTCATGAAGATCAAAACGCGCGGGGAAGAACAACACAGGTTTGCCACGCGCGGCTGTAAGCGTCTCATAGACATTGGTGGCGACACGGCTTGAACGAGTGAGTACTCCCAGGGTGGGTGTTTCTAGTAATGCAAAGTCGCGATAGCGCCCACGTACTTTCATCACAGCTTCAGCATTCAATGGGTCTCCATCAGATTTAACAACCACTCCATCATGAACCGCCCACACCTCCAACTTATCAGAAGTATTTACGAACTGATCTGCATCCCAGTAACCAGCACAATGCCTGAGCATTTCCAAACTTTTATCCACACCTACCACAATAGTATTCCCCAGGCGACGTGTGAACCACTGCATTTCCACTTCGATATCCCCGACAGCGATATTATCTGGGGAAATATCAGCAGACAAATTGCGATGTTGACCAGAGTATGCATATCCCTCGGATGCCAGCGTGGTAAGCATACGACCGATATTCTCGAAATATTTATCTGAATACCAGCCGCGCCGCATGCGCTCGATATCGAGTTTGAAGGTTTCGTTGGTGAGGCGCTTTTTATCAAAGATGGACATAGAATTTTCGATTTACGATTATAGTTTCGAAACTGCAATTAAAGATTTGAGATTGATTCGGTGGATTTGATAAGATGCATTCCCACTTTTTCGAATCTTTCATATGCTGCGTCTGCGGCGTCAGTATGATCTACAACACCAGGGACAACAACAGGAGAAGTGCAATCTTCGAGCAAATAGACTTTCTGGGCGAGCTCAAGGTCAACCATGGCAATATCTTCAAGCAGGTCAGAGACTGTCCACGCGACGCAGTGGCTTTTTGCCTGTCCTGCGATAATCAACCTGTCGAACTGCTGTAAATTTTCGATGAATTTGGTGTTGCGCGTCCCAAGCATCTCCCCCATGGGGCCAGTCAACACCTCTGGACCAATGACGGAATAATTTTCGGTAAAAGGTTTGTCACCTTTGATGTTGATGTCGTATTGCGTGGTGCGCGCGATGCAATGGAAGAACAAAGCCTCCTCCACCGAGGAGACCAAGGCGTGTCCGATACCACCAAGCATAGCATGGTAGGGCCAGATCGTGAGTGCATATTTGCCTCGCTTCGCCAGTTCCTCAGCGTAATGGACCATCATCTGCTGACCGTACTCGGGTGCGATGCCAAATTGTGACGCAAGCGCGGAGTTAAACATCCATTTGCCATCGCGCAACTCGGATGCCTGAATGTCAGTGTAGGGCGCGGGATGATTCCCGTCCTTATCCACGAAGAAAATGGCGTGAAAGACCTGCATTGTCCTGTGTGTATCCATCGTGGCGGTGATATACGTGATGTTTCCCATGTTGCGGTACATGAATTCACACAGTCGCGTGTTATCCTCCACCGCGCCACGTCCACTACGGCCACCTACATAAAGTTCAAAATCCGGGATGCAGAATGTATTCTGCACATCCACCAGCATCAGCCAGGTTTTAGTCGAATCAGTCGAGGCAGGTTGGATGGCCTGTTGGCGCGCCCAATCCCGTGCCTGCTTCGCACGTTCCTCGTATGGGATCCTCCAAACAGTACCCACTTTGTTCGCGTCAAAAAAATCAGGAATGGGAAAAACAGATGTACTCATTTTGTCTCTAACCGATTGTATGCCCTCGCATTTTTCTGTCAAGTGTACACCATGTGGTTGACTTTTTTGCTTGAAACCTTTACACTCAGTAGTATCATCTGCGGATTTTTGGAGGAGCACGTATGGCGTCCCATTTCCAACTCATTATGCGGTCCGGGCCTACACCTGGCGCGGTGTTCAACCTGGGAGGTGACCAGCTCACCATCGGCCGCGATTCTACAAATGATGTTGTAATCAACGATGCGGAAATTTCGCGCCGCCACGCACGACTGACGTTTCAAGGTGGAAAGTATATTCTGGAGGATCTCGGCTCGACCAACGGGACGTTTGTGAACGGACAGCGATTGGCGGGACCTCGGGTGTTGAAAGCCGGTGAGGTTGTTTCATTTGGCGAACAGATCGTGCTAGTCTATGAGGCATCGACGTTTGACCCGGCGGCGACCATCGCATCACCCCGTGCTGCGGCTGTGCCTTCCATCTCGCGGCCGGTAGCTCCCCCTCCGCCTGCCCCTGCCGAATATGCTGGAAGTGTTCCAGCCAGCCCGGCGCCTGCTCCTGTCACCACCGCACGAACAAATTTGACCCCCATTCTTATCGGTGTTGGCTTCCTGTTATTCCTTTGCACATGCGCAGGAATTCTATGGTTCATAGACGCGAACTTCCTGTGGTGTACCTTCTTCCCCTTCCTGGGCGGTTGTTGATACAAAAAACACCTTCGTGAGACCAATATCTCGCGAAGATGTTTTTTTATTAACAGAATGCCCACGCATTTAAGGCATGCATGTCTAAACTTGAACTTTAGCCTGTAAGCCATTTTAAGAAGTTTAGTCACTAATGAGACCAGGGGCAAATGGTTGCAAAAGCATCCCCTCTTGACTAGAATATGGATAATTCAGCGGAGCATCTTCATGAATGAAATATCCTCAGTTTCCCCCCGTTGGAGCCCAACAACCAAATTGTTGGTTGGCCTGGTCATCGTGGGAATTATCGCGTTTTTGTTAAATCGATTCGCCACGCTTATTACGCCACTATTGATGATTTTTATCCTGGCGTATCTTTTCCATCCACTGGCATCTGCAATTTCACGTGGCTTGAACGTCTCGTGGAGGGCAGCTGTCAATATTCTTTATCTGCTGATCCTCATCATTTTGATCAGTTTGGTTACGCTGGGTGGAGTGGGACTTGTGCAACAAGTGCAAAGTCTGATTCAGGTGGTTCGGGATTTTCTCGCCAACCTGCCATCCTATGTGGAAGACCTTTCTGCGCGAGTTTTTCAAATTGGTCCCTTCAGGCTGGATATGCGGACGATTGATCTAAACGCTCTCAGCCAACAATTGCTCTCCTTTATCCAGCCTTTGCTTGGGCGGACCGGTAATCTTGTGGGCACATTGGCAAGCGGCGCGGCAGAGGCGCTTGGCTGGACCTTTTTCGTCCTTTTGGTCTCTTATTTTCTCATGGCAGAAAGCAGGGGCTTACAAAGCAATTTGATCACGGTCGATGTCCCCGGTTATTCGGGAGACCTGCGCATGTTAGGCAGTAAATTGAGCCGCATCTGGAATGCGTTCCTGCGCGGACAGATTTTTATCTTTATTCTCGCGACTGTAATTTATATTATCCTATTATCCCTTTTTGGTGTGAGGTATGCGTTGGGTCTTGCGCTCATGGCCGGACTAGCCAAATTTTTGCCTTATATTGGTCCGGCAATCACGTGGGTCGTCATGGGATTGGTCACATTCTTCCAACCCGTTAAACCGTTCGATTTGCAGCCTTTGGTTTATACAGCGATTGTCGTCATAACTACCCTGGTCGTCGACCAGATCATTGACAGTTTCATTGTGCCACGCATCATGGCGCGTACTCTGAAGGTGCATCCTGCTGCAGTGTTAGTAACTGCTCTTGTGGCCGCGAACCTGCTGGGGTTATTGGGCGTAGTGATCGCTGCGCCCTTCCTCGCATCTGTTACACTGCTGGGTAGATATGCTATGCGCAAGATGCTTGATTTGGAGCCCTTCCCTGAAAAAGATACAGAATTGCCATCACCCATAGACTCGGAATGGATCAAACAGGTCAGAAAATTATGGGTTGCGACATTGCGGAGACGGAAGCAGCAGGAAAAATCTTGAATTGAAAAAGGAGCTACGAATGAACAGTAATCATACTGAGCCAAAAACCGAAACCATCGCCGAAACAGATAACTTCCTGGCCTGGAAGGCAGATGAGCCCGATGGAGAAACGACATATCATATTGAGTTGAACAACGTTACCTTGCACTTCTTTCAAGAAGAGTGGAATGAGTTCCTTGAATTAGTTCGAGATCTGGAATAGTTGATTCGCTCTCGCCGCTGAGAGCAAGTAAGATGAAACTCAAGAATGCAGTTACCGACGTGCGCGGAATTGAAGTGGGACACGCACAGGATGATCAGGCGCTGACGGGCTGCACTGTAATTCTTTGCCGCAAAGGGGCCGTGGCTGGCGTGGATGTACGTGGGGGCGCGCCTGGAACGCGTGAAACCGATCTGCTCAACCCAATCAACCTTGTTGAAAAAGTCCATGCAATTGTGCTGGCTGGAGGTTCTGCGTTTGGACTCGACGCGGCAACTGGAGTGATGCGTTATCTTGAAGAAAACAAAATCGGATTCAATACGGGCGCTGCAAAAGTTCCCATCGTTCCGTCGGCCATTCTTTATGACTTGAACATCGGTCGCGCGGACGTTCGGCCTGATTCCGCTATGGGATACCGCGCCGCGGCGTCAGCCTCATCTAATGCGCCCGCAGAAGGAAACGTTGGTGCGGGCACGGGAGCCTCCGTCGGCAAGATGTTTGGTTTGAAGTTGGGAATGAAGTCCGGGTTGGGCTCTACAAGTATGTCCATGGGTAGCGGAATCATGGTTGGCGCGTTGGTCGCGGTCAACGCGTTTGGGGATGTGATCGACCCACAAACAGGAAAAATCATTGCGGGTCTTCGTTCTGGGAAAGTGGGTCCGTTACGCATCGGCAAAAAGGATTATTTTGCTGATACGCTCACCGCAATGAAAAATCCGGTTGGACGCGGTGTTCTCGGTCTGGCAGCACGCACAAACACAGTCATTGGAGTTGTTGCGACAAATGCCAAACTGACAAAAGCACAGGCAACAAAAGTTGCACAAATGGCGCAGGATGGCATTGCACGGACTATACGACCTGCACACACGATGCTGGATGGTGACGTGATATTTGCTCTTTCTACCGGGCGTAGAAAGGCAGATGTTTCAACAGTCGGGGCGTATGCAGCAGAAGCAATGACAGAGGCAATCCTTCGCGCTGTGAAGCTGGCTGCCTCAGTTGGGCAATTGCCAGGGTTGAATAATTCTTAACCTGGAAGCAGTAATTGATTAACGCAAGAAGAGGATGACGTGAAATGGTCATCCTCTTCTTCATTAACTATCAGGTCGTTTCTTTTTCGACGCTTTACTTGCCTCTCAACTCATCTTTCAAGATCAGGGTCATGACGACACTGACAATGCTAACCACCAACCCGCCAAGGAATGCATTCCACCAGACGGGATCGCTGATCGTTAATCCAAAGCCAAAAGATTGGCCGATGACACTCGTCAACCAAAACAGGAATGTGTTGATCACCAGTGTGAAAAGACCGAGAGTCAAAATAATAAGTGGGCAGGTGAGTATTTGAATCAATGGGCGGAACAGGGCGTTGACCAGAC
>DAINRK010000159.1:0-8910 GCA_036741855.1 Anaerolineales bacterium | reverse complement strand
GGATAAGTTTGGGGATTGTTTCGTCGAAGTTATCCTGTTTACGCAGATATACCCAGTTCGTTGCGGAAAGTTTTTCGTGCATTTTGATGTTCGAATCAGGTTCACGATACAGGATGGGGATGAGTTTCTTATTGAGTTTCAGGCTGAGTTCGAGTTCATCCTTGCAGACTTTGGATTTGAGAGAATCCGGGCTGATCACGAAGAGAAGCGCATCCGTGCTCTGAATGGCGCTGGTGATCGTTTCCATCCAATCGGAGGCCAGTTCGATGCCTTCCCAATCCACCCAGGTACGAACGCCTTTAGTATCCAGCGCGGCATTCAATTTTTGGATGAACGGCTTATCCTTGCGGGAGTATGATATGAAGACACTTCCGCTCGAATCTTTGTGATTCTCTGTCATCTACTGACCCTGATTTACCGTGAAACGAACCACGCAGCCACAAGCCCTTCCGTGTTTGTTGCGTCTTTAACTTTAAGCCACTGATCGTTTTTCCCAATCTTTGCTTCTCCATTCGGTTCGGTCACAAGAAATTCTGTTCCGAGTGCCACGCGCTTGATGAGGGTGGCGTCGCTGACGATGGGTTGTTTTCGAAGAGCGACTCCCTCTGCTGTGGCTCTTACTTTTAATGGACCGCTTTGCGCCGAAGCTGTTGTTGTAGCAGCTTGTTGGGCAGTTGAGCCGCCTGCATATTTGACATACCATGCAGCGACAAATCCCTCTTTGTTAAATGCATCGCGTACTTTAAGCCACTGTCCCATGACACCGACCTTGGGAATGACGACATTGGCTGGCTCAACGGATACCAATTGTTCAGTGACAGGGATGAGCCGAATGAGTGTTTCGGGCGCAACTTCAGGCTTGGAACGGAAGGAGAGTTGTTCACTGGGAAGAAAAGCCATCGCCCCTGCGGGTAATGAGGTGGATGTGTTCGCAGAGACCGGATTGGTTGCGGTGGCGGTAGCAGGCTTGGTCGTCGCGGGAGCCGCAGGCTTTCCCCTTGTATCTGAAACATACCATGCGGCGACATATCCCTGATCGCCCTTTGGATCCTGCACATTGATCCACTGACCATTTACACCCAGCTTGGCTTTGGCCGTTGCCCTTGGTTCGAGAGAGATGAGTTCGGTCCCCATGATCATTCGCTTCCAAAGGTAACCACCGACCGAGGGTTCGGCTCGCAGGGCCAGATCATCTTCTGCCGCATAGAGAATATATTTATCTGCAGGGACGGGAACTTTGGTCACCTTGGGGGGCTCAGGCGGGGAGGAACTATAAGAGTCAAACCAAAGTACTCCGCTGATCTCGGTATCTATTTTCGCCCCCTGATATTTATAGCGCGTGGTCAGGAGCACTTCCTTATCCGGACCATCGCCACCATATTTATAGGGATCGTATAGAACATAGTCATTTCCCTTTTTTTCTTTTACCAACACAAAGTGCGTTTGAATGCCCGCTTGTTTATTCCAATCCACCTGGAGGATAACTGGTTTGCCGGCTGCTATCGCAGAGTCGATCTGAGAAATAGGAGCAGAGCCTTCACAAGGTTGCATGTCGCGGTAAGCGCAGTTTGGCCAGACATAGGGCAATACACTTGGGATAAAAAACGCTCCCTGAAAACCGCCAGCGCTTTTCATTTTCTCGTTAACGGTTTCGGGAGTTTCGCTGTAACCAATGCCATTTAGCATCATAGTGACGGATGTAAGCAGACAGCCCCAACCGCCAATGGTCTCAGAAGAATTTCCAAGTTTCGTGTTCTTCCACTTTTCATCATTTTGGTAGAGATTTTGTGTCTTGAACATTGTTAGTCTCCATAGCTGAGTCTAATTTTTTTGAATTGCATGGGTAGGAGTTAAGTACTAGTAATTTTATTTTACTCCAAACAGAGTCTGACCGGAATTGTACTTTTGTTAGGCAGCATCACTCGACTTTAAGAGTCTTTTGACAGGATTCAAGCTGGGATTTGGCTGATTCCCTTAGTTATCCTTTAGGTGAATCGAGGTTATTTCCGCCTCTAAAATAATAAACACGTGACTGGTAAATTGGTAACGCGTTTTTTGATAAATTGACGATTCTAGCCGCTGTTTTCGGAGTTACTGGCGGAGTCCCACCAGCGCGAGAGATGCTTCTGAGGGCGATGAGGGTGGTCAGCATAATGCGATATATCGTTGAACAGCATCAACCGCGCACGGACCGAGTCTTTGAAATCGAGAATGTTTAGACACGCTGGCGCTTGATCAAGCCGGTCACGGTAGCCCCGCGCATCAAACCCCAGCAGGCTGCTGATGATAAGGCGCAAGGTCGCCTTATGCGAGACTACAAGCACATTCTTATCTGTGTGATTGACGACAATTTCACGAATTACGGGTAATGCCCGTGCTAGCACACTGATGCCCGATTCGCCTCCCTGTGGCGCGAAGGTAAAAGGATCAGATTCCCACGCTGCATATTCTTCAGGGAAACGTTCTTCCACTTCCTTGCGAGTTAATCCCTCCCAATGTCCATGACTAATCTCGCGCAAGCCGTCGTATGGAGTCGGCCTCAACCCATGCGGTTTTGCAAGGATCGCGGCCGTCTCCATCGTGCGGTCAAGTGGGCTGCTGTAGGTCGCAGAGATAATATCGTCTGCAAGGCGGCTTGCCAAATGTTCGACCTGATCTCGTCCCTCATCTGAAAGATACACATTTGCCGCGCCCGAAAAGCGGTCCTCTGCCGTGAGCTGTGTTGCACCATGTCGTACAAGATAGAGACGGGTTGTCATGATATATGCCTTTGTTGTTCCTGCAATTTAATTGCGCCACTTGAACGTGCACGATTTGCTTGGCAAATTGAAGTGCAGGTGAGTATCTCTGTGGGACTGCTGGAACTACTATATATTATGGTTTGACATAGCGATCAAAGAATTCTATTGTACGCTGCATGGCCGTGCTAAAGTAATTCGAGATATTGTGATTATCTCCGTCGTACTTGTACAACTCTACGAATTGCTCGGCTTCAAGCATCTGATAAAAAAGCAGTTCTGAAAACTCGAGTGGAACATCTGCGTCCGCCGTGCCATGATGAAGCTGTATCGGACCCGAGAGATCAGTAAGATAAGAATTTGCCGAAATCGAATTCCAGAATTCCGGGTTCTGTTCGGGTGAACCATATGTTTCCACCAGGCTCACGCGCCAGGAGCCCGGCCGAGGAGTCGGTGGCACAGATGCTCCGGGGCCTCGTCGCCAGCGTGTCAGCAGGTCCGGATATGAACCGACGACACCAGCCCAGATCACGCCTGCCTTTATGTCATTCGTAATGACCATGGAGCGCAGTGTGATGTATCCACCCATGGAATGTCCCCACATCCCGATGCGATTCGGATCTGCATCTGCATACCGTTTCATGGTGGCCACCGCATTGAGGACATCTACTGTGTAGTCGGGAGTGCTGTATGCCCCTCGTGCCTCGCCTTCTGAATTTCCGTGGCCGCGATAATCAGAACGGAAGACAATATAGCCACTGCGCGCGATCAGATCGACATACGCCACATATCTCTCCGTTGTAACATAAACATCTGGAGGAATAAATCCGTGATTGAAGATGATCACAGGCCATCCTGTCGCGGGTTTTTCTCCGTTAGGTACCGTCATAAGGGCATAGATTTTCAATCCCTCGGAGAGATAGGAAACGATATAGCGGTTGTAATTTACTCCGGGATCAAGGACACTTTCGATCACAACGTCACTCCCTGGATATTCGCGCGCGCGCATGGCACTAATTTGCAATGGGAAGGGGACTGGCGTACTTGTAGGAATTGCGGTGGGTATGAGGGTTTCAGTGGGAGGCAAAGTGGGCAATAAAGTAGCTGTTGAAACAGGAATATCTGTAGATACAGGGATAGATGCGGCTGGGCTGTGACCGCAGGCCGTGACGAGGAATGAGAAAATAACCAGCGTTGAACAGTGAAACAATCTTTTGTTCATTTGTAATCCTTTGGGGTGCTTGGACGCTTCCTCGATTCTAGCGTGAAATCCTTACAGTGTGCCGCATAATCCTTTTAGAATTGAAGTAAATAATTTAGCCTAAAATTTACTCTAAAAAGTTTAGTAAATAATGAGACAGGCGGTAGAACAATTTTAGACTATGTGTAAATGATACAACCGCGATTTTCGAGTTTTGTGAACCATGCGGGTATAGTCTCCAACCTGTTCCAGCGCAGATCCAGCTTCTCGAGGCTTTTTAGATTTGCTATGCTCTCCGGTAACGAGGAGAGTTTGTTTGCCCTCAGGTCCAGAAACCTGAGATGTTTCAGTTCACCGGTCGAATGCGGGAGATTTGTCAATTTGTTAAATCGTAGATCAAGGTCCGTAAGATTCGATGCATCCCCAAGTGAATCTGGCAAAGATTTAATCCGATTTCCTTGCAACATCAGCTTCAATAGATTCTTCAACTTGCCTATTGCTTCGGGAAGCGAGGTTAGCTCATTGTTCATCACATGCAGTTCTCGCAAGCCGGTCAAATTTCCAATGGTGGTTGGCAGGGATTTCAGTTGATTGTTGTATATTCTGAGTTCGATTAATTTTGTCAGTTTTCCAATGTTTTTCGGGAGCGAAGACAATTGATTATCCGTAATATTTAAGTAAAACAATTCCTTTAGATTTTCAAGTGACTCTGGAACTGAACTGAGATAATTGTTGCTCAAATAGAGAAATTTGAGAGCGGTTAATTTTCCAAGTGATTGTGGTAATTCTTTGAGACCGTTGTGACCCAGATCAAGCATACGAAGTTTGGTCAGATTTCCAATTTCCTCAGGAAGAGATACGAATTTATTTTCAGCCAAATTCAATACTTCAAGTTTTGTTAACTGCCAGACTGTGACCGGTACTCCTGTCAGTTGATTTTTGTATAAACTCAAAGATTTGAGATTCTTATGGTATCCAATTTCCTCCGGGATGGTGAAGAGATTTTTATCATCCAGGTCTAACGCTGTTTCATTCCTCAGCTCATTAATATTGTACGCAGTTTTTCTCTGTTTGGATTGATGTTCCATGGTCTCGTTCCTACTGAAAAACAAAGCCCTTCTCATTCAGAGACGGGCTTGATTGATTACTTACAAAAATCACAAGTAGCTCAACCACCATTTTGCCGGATTATTTTCCTTGTACAACTGATACCACCTGCAAAGTGGAAACAGCAACACAAGGACCAGAATCCAGACGAGATAAACCGCCTCCAGTCTAAGCCCGAAGTTACTTAATGACCCCGAGCTTAACCTCTCCGCTGACAGGATGTACTCATGCCAATCGCGTCCGGAAAATACAAGTGTAAGTACAGCAAGCGCATGAATAAGGTAAAGATGGATGATGTAGAAAAAGAAGGGTACTTTGCCAAATACCGCGACGGGAGTCGAGAATTTGTTTTGCACTTTCTCACTCAAAGCCAGGAAGATGAGCGCAGGTCCCATAGTCATTAGCAGGAAATGTAAAGAAGGCGGATATTTTGTTGTATTCAGAAATGACATGACGGTAAATATGGGAGAATGTTGTACATTCCAAGGTCGTGACTCACCGTATAGATTGAATCCTCTCAGAATTAGAAACAGGGACACTGCGCCAAGACCAATTCCTAGCAGCGATCGTTTTCTATTTCGTTCACCAAAATCTCGCGCGTAAAACGTTCCAAAGCCATATCCCAAAACCATCAATCCCAACCATGGCAGAACGGGATAAACAAGACTTACCAATGTATTTTGCAGAAACAGCGTGTTCGGTTGATGCAATACATACCAAAGAAGAGCTAATGTAGATGTGCCATTTACCTCAATTGGGTCCAGTAAGTTGTGACCAAAGATGATCATCACCCCAAGTACCATAAGTGCCTGTGCGGGTATAAATACCAGTGCAGACAATGCGATCATACTGAGCCCAATTGCCCATATGACTTGAAGGATGCGAAAGCTAAAGGTGGTATCAAACGTCCAGGCGAAATTGACGATGGTTAATTCTGCAATAACAAGCCATAATCCACGCGTAAACAAAAACCAGGCAACTTGTGTCGTTTTTGTTTGATTTGATCCATAAAGAAATGCGGATGTGCCAGTCAGGAAGACAAAAACTGGCGCGCAGAAATGAGTGATCCAGCGCGTGAAAAAGAGCAGGGGAGTCGTAGTGGATAAATTTGTTGGCTCTGCATACCACGTCCCATGAGCAAAGTACAGGCGGACATGATCCAGCGCCATAATGATCATGACCACGCCGCGCAGGAAATCAATGGATGTGATTCTTTGAGTTCGGGTGGGCGCTTCAGGATCTCTCTTTTGCATTAAATGATTACGATTCCAATTCAGCCAGCCTTGTTTTGATGAAAACCCACGGAGCACCAAAAGTCACCCAGAAAGTTGCCAATGCGTAACGGATGAAGCGCAATACATATCCCAGAGTAGATTCATCAGTGGCAACCGCACTAAACGCAATATCCAGCCCAAGGTAGATCAAAACTAGTACAACGATTCCGATAATATAGCTCACGACGCGTTTACTCCAATTTTCTGCGGGTCGAAAGCGGGCGTTCTGTCTCATCAACGCATATCCGGCGATTGCGCCAAACAGTGCACCTGCCAGCGTAAAAGCTTGGGTGATCGAACGCGCTTCCGTGGCGAACCTGCTCCAGGAGGCAGGATCAGGCGTCCCCGCGATCATCGAGCGGATCAATATCGCCAGAAGAATAATCGCCGCAGAGATAACAAACCCGATTCCGATCTGGGCTGACAATGACTTTGACCTTACCCATGCGGCGATTTGTTTTGACTGTTTAACAGTCACCCACAATACTGCAGCACCAATCAACCAGCCAAACAATACATCCTGCAGGAAGTGAACGCCTAAATATAATCGCGACAAACCGATGAAGAAAATGACAATGCCCATTATGATCCGAAACCAGTTTTTCTGCACGTTGTATGCAAGATATCCCCCAATGGCCAGCGAGTCGCTGGCATGGCTCGATGGAATTCCATACGATGATTCTTGAGCCAATTCTTTAACACCTCCGATCCAATAGGGGCGCGGCTGGTGGAAGAGAAGTTTGAACGATGATGCAATTATGTCCGTGACGATGAGGACCAAAAGTGCTCTCATTCCCAGACGTTTATCGATCGCCCAGTATATGAACGGAGCAATAATCAAATAGAACTCGACGCGTCCAAGAAAGGTGAAGAAATTCATTACCCCATCAAGAGAGGGGCTTAACGTCTGTAGCGCCTGGATCAGGCTTATGCTCAATTGCTGTAGTGTTTCCATGAAAATCTCCTCCTTGTGCAAGTTGTGTATAGAGCGAATACTTTATAACATCCTGTCTTGAATTTCAAGACCCAACAGATAAGAAATTATCCCACCGATATATATAGGCAAGGCTCAAGAAGAGATGGAAGATGCATGAAGAAATTACGTTATTTTTCTGTTCATTAAGGCTTGAACTTCCAAAGTTCTGTGCCTGTGCCATCACCTGCATCGGCACGGAAGTAAAGTTCATTATTGTACACAGCCAGATAAGCAGGGTTTGAATTGCCGGTTGTGTTGATATCCGTAACACGTGTCGCAGTTGTACCGTCGAATTTCCACAATTCATAACCAGCGCCGTCTCCAATCGCGCCAAAATATAGGGCACCATTGAAATCGGTCATGAACGAAGGAGCCGAATCGCCAGCGCCGGTGTTGATATCCTTGGCTAGAGAGGGAGGATTGGTACCATCATATTTCCAAAGTTCTATACCCATTCCATCATTGGCGTTTACAGCGCTGAAATACAGTATGTTACCAAATACTTCAAGATAGGCAGGGTTTGAATTACCCACTTCTGGGTTGATGTCAGAAACACGTGTGGGAATATTTGTCCCGTCATATTTCCAAAGTTCCGTGCCCTTACCATCGTTGCTTGTGGCGCTAAAGTAAAGCGCGTTATTGAATACTGTTAGATAGGAAGGATTTGAATCACCGCTGCCGTCGTGAATATCTGCGACGAGGCTGGATGTATTACCTTCGGTCTTCCAAAGTTCAACCCCGTTTCCATCACCTCCGTTCGCGCTAAAGTAAAGCGCGTTATTAAAAACAGCCAGATGAGCCGGGTTTGAATCACCACTTCCGGAATTGATATCTCCCAGGCGCCCAGTATCTGAACCGTTATATCTCCATAGCTCAGCACCCGAGCCATCATTTCCGTTCGCCTTAAAGTAGAGTGCTCCGTTGAATTGAGTCAGGTAGGCTGGGTCAGAACTGGCTGTCCCGATGCTGATATCCTTGACAAGGCTGGGGGCATTGAGCGCACTATCATATTTCCAGAGTTCATTACCAGTCTCGTTGTTGCCTACTGCCGAGAAGTAGAGCGTTCCATTGAACACAGCTAAATAGGCGGGATCAGAATTACCACCCTTAAGATCCGTGACCCGCACTGCTCCGATTGCGGTAGGTGGGGGAGGAGGTGTCGTAAGAGTGACTTCCATCGTATAGGATTTATTCGAGACCACAAGTACACTGACCAGTTCGATGATGTAATCACCGGTCGTGGGAATTGTTCCGCTCCAGGTCAGCGTTGTATCCTGAGCTTTAATCGCTGATCCATTAGGTTGATATACCGCCAGCGCGAGTTCATTTGCTGGACCTGTCACTTTGATACTCAGTGTTTGCCCCTGTGTAGCGGCCAACACATAGCGAGCTTTGCCAGACGCAGTGACAGTACCAGATAGCGTAACTGTATTCGTTCCTGCAGGGATATTGATGCGAGTCGTGTCAGGTTGAGGTGTAACAGGAATTGTGCTGCCTGCCGAATTTCTGGGAATCTTGAGTTTGGTTCCGTTTGTCAGCGTCTTCCCTACGTTCGCGGCGCGCAGGACTTCGAGGTCTGCATTGTACTTTTGCGCGATGGATTCCCACGTATCA
>DAINRK010000158.1:0-8926 GCA_036741855.1 Anaerolineales bacterium | reverse complement strand
AATTGTCCACTCTGGCAGGCTCATCCCACTCGCTCCTTTGTAAAAATTGATGAAATAAGCGGTGTAATTATCGCCCGCTACCTGTGATGTAACGTTCCAATTCGGAGAGCATGATTTGTTGTACGTCTACTACCTCTTTGAGTACATCGCGAACAGAGAGCAGACCCATCAACTTCGTCCCATCGTAAGCTGGCAGGTGACGGATATTTTTATCCAGCATCAACGCCATGCACTCCTCCAAAGGCTGAGAACAATCGATAGTAATGACTTTGCTGGTCATGATCTCTGACACTTGTGTATCCTTCACACCTTTCCCCTCCAGTTCCACTTTGCGTATGCAGTCGCGCTCGGAGATGATCCCATCTACATTTTCCCCGGTCATCACAAGTAATGCCCCAATGTTATGCTTTGCCATTAGCCTGATTGCCTCAAGAACGGTGGCCTCAGGAGCAATCGTGAAGATATCCCTCCCTTTCCTACGGATCATATCTCGAACGTTAGCCATGGCCTGCCTCTCCTTTGTCCAAAGATTGATTAAAGTATAGACTCAAATGGGCCGTCTTGCAAGCGGAAAGCTGACACTGTTATACCAGCAAACACCGTCTCTTTGAAAAAGAAGCGCATTAGAAAAGTAATCATCAAAAATGAGTGATGTCCGTACGGCGGGATGCTATCCCGCTTCACGCTAAAAAACACTTTGCTTCACATTCCAAAATTGGCAGATGGAACGGATCTGTTGGGGAGTGAGTCCTTCGCTTTTTTCGTCAGCCAACAAATTCAAATATTCGTAATGAGCCGCAGTCTCTGCGTATTCGATCAGATCCAGAGCATGCAGAATCGAATCATCACATCTTGCGATCACTCCATGCTGTGACCAGACCAACATTTTGTGGGTGCGCATGACTCGTACAGTCGCTGTCATTTGTTCTTCTGACCCCACCATAATGAAGGGCAATACACCCAGACCATCCGGAAAATTGATGATGGTTTCAGGCTGCCAGCGAAGGAGATGATTGTTTAGATAGCGCCAGTCCTGGTAGCGCGCAATATGGCTTAGATAAGTAAGATGAATAGGCTGACCATGAAGGACAGTGTGTAATTCAACATCTCTTGAGAGCATCTGATCGACATGTACTGCAAAATGTGAATTGAACTCGCTGGTCACGCGCTCAAACTGGCGCTGGGGAGAGGTGAACATCTTGCCGGTTCGCCCATCCTTATCTACAAGTATGCACGCAAGGTTGGCGATTGGCTCTTCAGCGATCGCGCGCAAGCGGCACCCAGAGCCAGAGACGATCACCGTCGCGCCTGCCAGTTCCGGAGCAGATTGAGGCAATTGGACAATTTGCATTTGGGGAAACAGAACAGTTACATCCAGAGGCATACGAATACAAATAGAGATATTTCCCGCCGCCCCTTCAGCCGACCCAATATCTGATAAGCGTTTTCCCGCCTGGCCGATCTGATGTAACAAACGATCCAATTGAAGTGAAATGGGAGCCATGGAGTTGAGCGCCTCTTTTGGAAAATTACTGAAGACACCCTAATGGTTTTCAGGCAAATCGGACATAAGGTTTACATGGGAAACCCGCGTAACAATGATTTTTTCATGTGCAATGGAAACCATTAGGGTCTTAATAAGACCTCTACTCGTATTTCAAAGCTAATACTGGAATCATTGTGGCAGCACGTAACGCGGGATATAGCCCGGAGAGCATGCCGATGACCGTAGAGAAAATGAGCGCAAACAGCGGCAGCCAAAATGGTGTATACACAGCCACGCTTGGCGGCGGACCTCCCTGTTGACCAGCCTGATTGGCAAGAAAAACAAGTGCAAGCACATTGAGTCCCTGACCCGCCAGCCAGCCAATAATTACGCCACCCAACCCGCCAATGAAACCAATCCCCGCGGCTTCGCCCAGGAAGATCGCCAACACGTCGCGATTGGTTGCACCAACCGCTTTCATCAAGCCGATCTCACGCGTCCGTTCCAGAATGGACATTGCCATAGTGTTTGCAATCCCAATTGCAGCGACCAATAATGCAATCGCACCAACGCCGCCAAAGATGAATTGCAGGATCACAAAAAAATTATTAATCCCCTGCACGAAAGATTGTGGCGAGAAGGCTTGAAAACCCATTTGAGTAATTTGATCAGAGATATCCAACACCTGGTTTACATCTTCAACTTTGACCACCACCTGGCTATAGCCTTCCTTGTTGTAATTGATGCGCCGTCCCTGTGCCCATTCATTGAGCGACTTGACCTGGTCCAGCGGAAAATAGACGGTCCAGTCTGATTCGCCGCGCGTTTCCTTGAGAACTCCGGTCACGCGCAAACTGAGGTTCTTGCGAATCTCATTACCTTGAGCATCGTACTTTGATACAACAAACTGGATCTGCTGCCCATACAACTGTGGTGGTGAAGGGGGCTCCTGCCCGGGACGAATGCGCGGGTCATAGAAATTATTGGACACCATTGCACCGATCACTACAACTCCGCGTCCTAGTTCTGTTCCTCCTTCAGTCGCTTCCAGCCCCAGGCTGGCGAGGTCAGTTGTCTGCACGCCGATGATTCCAATACCGGCTTCCAATTTCTGATATTTGAGCAGCACTCCGGTCATCAAATATTCTCGTGGAATCACAGACTCAACGCCCGGAATAGCTCGTAGTTCATCCAAAGCAGAGTTGGTGAGCAGCCGCGCGGGTTGAGGCTGACCTGAATCTTTAACGCCTCCGCCTCCACCGACTTGCACCACCATTCCTTCTGTCATTTCATAGGCTGGGCTGACTTGAATCTGAGTCAGGTCACCAATGCCATAGAGCTGTTCGGTTGCATTTCTCTGCAAACCAATCGCCAGCGAGACAAGGATCACAACCGCGGCAGTTCCGATCACAACGCCAATCGCGGTCAATGCGACGCGCGCTTTGCGGCGACTCAGATTTCCAAAAATGAGACGAACGAGATCAAGGGGCTTCATAAGATGATCCGCTCAAGCCGCCGCCTTCGGCGGCGTTTCCAATGAATAATTAACCTTGGCCACCCGGAACTGGCTCCAAAGGTTTTTCTTGTGGCTCCACCGGAACAATTTCTGGATCACCGTTCGAGGGTGGCGCGCTGTCCAAACCAAGAAATCCAAGAATAAAGCGCCATACTTTTTGAAGCGCATTTTCTTCATCGGGAATTGCAATTTCTTCGCCTCCACCCAAAGAGGGATCCGGCGTTGGTTCTACGAAGGCTTCCATCACTTCCACTTCCAACGTGCGGGTGATGGTGCGAGCTTGATTGAAATCGTCTGTGTAATCAATCGTGATATCCAGCGTCGTCGTTCCCGCTTGATCCGGGAATAATGTGGAATCCAGCGTGAAGTAGCCGCCTGTATCCAGCGACCCGATCAGGCTGGTCCCGTTTTCGATCGTTCCATTGCCTGTTTCGATCTTCATCGTGCCCAATACTGTCAGGCGTTTCCCAAGGTTGACAATTTGGATTGGCAATGCTCCAGGCTGGCCCACAATAAATGGATCAGGTGGACGATAAAAACTGACATCCACATTGGGCAGGCTGTAAACAAGCAGAGTGATGACCTGCTCATCATTGATCACTTCATTTTTGTCGTTCAGATAGGAGAACGTCACCTTCATCGGATATGCGCCAGGATTCGTGGACACATTGACAATCAGACTCTGGCTAGCCCGTATCATCCCTCCTGCCGGGAGGTCTCCAAGCGTTTGCACGTTGGACGCGCCAACTGGTGCGAAGTTCGTGAACTCACCGCTTCCACCGGAGACTCCGCCGGGCTGTGGAGTCCCGCCACTCGTCCCGCCTGAACCGCCTCCCACAATCATTGTCACGCGCTGGGCTGGAATATTCCCGGTATTTTGAACCGTCATCGTCAGGTTGAATTGTTCGCCTGGTTCCAGTGGATCGATGCTGGCATTGTAACTCGTGATCACCAACTGCGAACTTTTTACTCCTGTCGGCGTGGCTGTTGACACATTCACGTAACCACCACCCGCAACAGCGATGTTCAATGTAAATTTCTCAGTATATGCTGTTCCGTCCGCGTCAGCGTAGGCTAGATTCATTTCCACAGGAGCAAAGGTCTTGCCGTAAAGATAGGTGGATGCAGTAAGAGACTGTTCAAGATCGGTGGAGTTGCCCGCCACCAGATCGCCAACGATATTTACTCCACCATTCTTGAGTGGAATGAAATCTGCTGAGGTAAACGATACCTGCACGTTGTAAGCATTGGCATGACCCTCATTCCGCAACTTCACAAATAATTTGAAGTCCGTGCCGTATTGCACATTGACAGGATTCGTCCGGTAGTTTTGCACTCCGATTTGTGGACGGACAAATGAGCCTGAGGGAGATGAAGTTGCGCTTGGCTGTGGTGTATTAGTTGGCGTGTCTGTCGGCGTTATTTGTAGGAAATTTGGCTGACTACTTTGTCGTGAATGTCCGAAAATCGAATTGGTTTGGTGCGGAATCATCACCATCAATAAAGCAAATAACATAGAGAATGATCTAAAGCGAGGAAATCCGGGTTTCATTGTTGTCCTTAATGTCACTCTGAGCGTAGCGAAGAGTCTCGTTTTCATGTTGATAAGATATTCTTTGTTCAAAGACCGAGATTCTTCGTCGCTCCTCTCCTCAGAATGACATGGCATATGTAGAGCTAGGATATCTGAGCCGATTCCAGCGCGGCAGATTGATATTCTGCTTCACTTACCGAACGCCCGTCCAATAGATAGATTTTGTGCGTTGCAAAACGCGTCATGCGCGGGTCGTGTGTCACCACCAACACTGTTCGACCAGAGTTATGCAGGTCTGAAAGCAATTGCATCACAGCAGCGCCGCTGGAGGTATCGAGATTGCCCGTTGGTTCATCTGCCAGAATCAGACTGGGATTATTCACAAGGGCACGCGCGATTGCAACACGCTGCTGTTGCCCACCGGAAAGTTCAGTGGGACGATGATCTGTCCGGTCACTGAGACCGACTTGTCCCAATAGACTACTCGCCTGTTTATTCCGCTGCACGGACGTGATCCCTGCAAACTGCATAGGGAAGGCCACATTGTCCAGCGCGGTCATGCTCGGGATGAGGTTGAACGATTGGAATACGAATCCAACAGTCCGCCGGCGAAAGAGCGCAAGCGCGTTCTCATCCATTTCATCCAGTCGTTGACCATCAATCCAGACCTCACCTGCTGTCGTGCGATCTAATCCACCAAGCAAATAAAGCAATGTACTCTTGCCAGAGCCGGAAGGTCCCATAACGACTGTGAATGTGTGTGCATCAATGTCCAGGTCCAGTCCGTCGAGCGCGCGCACAGTTGACCCGCCCATCTGGAAATGCTTCTTTAATCCCTTAACGTGGATAAATGGCCTCATAAAGCTACTGATTCAAAACCGTCAAGGCACCACGACCCAAAGTTGAATTAAGATCGCCAGGTGTTTTCCTGGCGCTCTTCGCGTGTTGGCGGTGGAAAAATGCCATTCTTCTTAACATGAGTGATTTAGAAAAACGGACGCTGAGTGGCGTTCCCACCAATGCCAGATAATAGAGCACCAATCCCAGACTGCGCGAGAAGCACCAGCAGTATGACTGTAAATACACCTGTCACTGCTTTGCCTCGCGACAACCCTTCTGCGATCCCAAAACCGATGATCAACAGGATAATGTTCCAAAGGAAGAAAATATCAAAGCGCATCAATAGTTGTGAAACGAACCCGGCGCTGGATGCAAAGCCCGAAAGACCAGGGCTGACGATGGCATGACCTGTTGAGAACATAAAGATCATACGCAGCAGATCGCGCACTGCAAACGGAAGGCTCGCCCATGCGACAATGTTCAACGCGCTTTGCATCGAGCCGCGCCCTCCCAACAACGTTGAACCGAAATGCAGTAAGCCTGCAAGTACTATCCATCCAACCCATAGACTTGCCAGTGCGCCGACGAGCGGAAAGACATACAGGAATACGGGACCCTGCGTTGTCTGTTGTGCCTGCATGTAATCATTCTGCATCTCAGGTGTCCAGAATTCCCAGTCGGGTGGCAGAGTGATTTCACCCACCATCGCAGCGCGTGATTTTTGATATCCGCCAGCAAAGACGACGAGAGCTGCGGTGATACTCAACACCAACATTGGAGTCAGCCACGTGGTACGTGCCTCAGAACTGATTTCCTGAAACGTCTGGCGTGGATGAAATAAAATATCTCGCACACGCGAGAAATCAAAACGACGGGCTGGGCGTTGGTCAAGAGTTGTTTCTGTCATAGGAATTGGGTGTTAAAAGATTCTAACACGCTTTAGACGTGCAATTATTAGACGCAGGAGGGCTAAGATTGTTCCCAGTTATCATTAATAATTGCACCTTATAATGCGCAAAACAAGAAATAGGTAGAGCTTGGTAACAATTAAGAAAGCCTGGAATAGGAATGAAATGTGAAGCGTGTTCAAATAGATATCAACGGCGTAGCCAATCCCATACTGTCGAAGCCACTACTACCGCCGCGTCCCGCTGGGGTCTTCGCGTTCGTCTTGCACGATTACCAGACGAGCGAATACTTCCGCAAGGACTGGAATACGTCTGTGCCACGCGGTCTGTTCGAAGATAACGACAGACTCAAGAACGAGCAGGGCTGGCCAGAAATGGTCCCGTTTAAGCCGCGTGCAGGTGTGAGGCTGACCGAACCCCTACAGTGGTTTTGGTTCAAACAACTTGTTCTCTCGTATTATGGACATGTGGATCTTGATAAGTTAACTCCAGAGGAAATGGAGTTCATCAAGAAAGCATGGGCAGGCGTAACGAAAGGTCATACAGCCTTTACCAACGGTAAAGGGACCAATACCTGCTGGGACTTTATTAGAGACATGAACCGAAACAAGGATCTGCCAGTATTATGGGAGAACACCTGCGGCGGCAGCACAGTGGAGCTGAACTCAACTGCCAAATATGGGAAAGGCTACAAGGTCAAAACACTGAGGACTTCCGATTATGAGCTGTGGAAGGACTGGACGTTCCTAGATCATCCCCAATTTTTTACGTTCGGCACGAATGCAACACCGTTCCTGGCCGGGACGAAAGATACGTTTACGACGAAGGGACCATGGAAAGTGGACCCTATGCATTATCTCGATGGAAAGCAGGTACCTGTTCCCATCATCTCCGATGCCGGACATGTCTTTGTCGAAACAAATCGGGTGAGAATTCTGAGCCCCAGAGAGTCAACGCCGAATCCCTATGTGCAATGAAAAGCCGTAAAAGTGGGTTGCTTGTTTTAATCCTTTTGTTGGGGATTTCTGCTTGCAACCTGCCTGCTCCTACTGCTTCCCCTCCTTTCGCGCAGGTGATCGTCCCTAAACCTACCTCGGAAACAAATGTTTCAATTCCTTCTGAGCCCACATTTACTCCTACGCCAGCCATAATCAGCTATCAGCCCACGTTCGAACCCGCGCCTTGTGCTTTCCCGGTTCCCCGTGGCTATAGCCCGGAATGCGGATATTTGATTGTGCCTGAGAACCGGACGCGGCCGGATACTCGACAAATCTCGCTGCATGTGGCCATCTTCCGAAACCGGCCCGGAATTCCGAATTCAGACCCGGTACTTAAAATATCCGGCGGACCCGGGTCATCCGGGCTAAATACAGCTGGTTATTTGTTAGGCAAAGGAATGGACGCGATATTGGACCAACGCGACTTCGTCATCTTTGACCAACGCGGGACCGGATACTCCCGTCCTCGCTTGGATTGCCCTGAACGAGCAGCGGTCGCGCCGTCCCTGCTTGGAGGAAGGTTATCCCCCGAAGAAAGCCAGCAAGCCATTATCGATGCCTTCCACCGCTGCCGTGACCGGTTGATCACAGAGGGAGTCGACCTCTCCGCGTATACCAGCGCGGCCAGCGCGGCAGATATAAACGACCTGCGATCCGTGTTGGGATATGACAAGTTAAATTTGTATGCCATTTCTTACGGCACTCGGTTGGCGTTGACGTTAATGCGCGATTATCCGAATGCCGTGCGAAGCGCGGTATTGGATTCAACGTATCCGCTCCAGGTGAATCTCTACACTTCTCTCGCGCCGAATGCGGAGCGAGCGTTTAATATCTTCTTCGATCGCTGCGCTGCAGACCCAAACTGTAATAGTTCTTTTCCTGATTTGCGCGCTGTTTTTTATAGGCTGGTGGATGAACTGAATGCTCACCCTGTTTGGGTACCAATCTATATAGAAAGTGATAATCAAAACCTGCAACTGAATGGGGGGTTATTGATCGATATCCTTTTCGTTGGATTGTACAACGCCGCTGTGACTGCGCGCATGCCCGAAATGATCTATGACATCCGTAATGGGGATTATGACATCTTGAGGGAGAGGCTGGCGCTGTATTTCGATGGTTCCAGCGCATTGGGGATGCAGATGGCAGTTCAATGCTCTGAAGAATTCCCATTCAACAGGCCGGAAGAGGCCTACGCGGCTGCACAAGGCGTTCAACCGCAGATCGCTGCGTTCTTTCCGGATAGTGTCCAACCATTGTTTGCAGTATGTAAAGAATGGGAAGTGAAACCGCCTGACCCTCGTGAGAACCTCCCTGTGACCAGCGAGTTGCCCACGTTGATATTAGCTGGAGAGGGTGACCCCATCACCCCGCCGGAATGGGGTCGTATGGTGGCAGGAAATTTATCCCACGCCTATTTCCATGAATTTCCGGGCAATGGACATTGGGTAGCGCGCTCTTCACCCTGTGCAGTGCAAATGGCTCTGGCCTTTTGGGAGAATCCAACTGTAGATCCGGCGTCTATATGCTAATAAGACCTGCTTCTGATATTTAGACACATTACGCAACACAGACTCAAATAACCTCTTGACTGCCTTAATATATTGAAGTCAACATTTCAAGTCGGCTGCACTGAGAAGGAGA
>DAINRK010000157.1:2837-8968 GCA_036741855.1 Anaerolineales bacterium | reverse complement strand
TTCGATCGACCTCGAACGGCGAGTTATTGACCTCTTCGCCTGCTTCACCCTGCACCGAGAACCAGTAGAGATATTCATCACCATCGATCATCTCGCGAAAGATGACTTCAACCTTCATCTGCTCGCGATCCAGCGTTTGGATGACTTCGTCCATATTATCGTTGAGCATCTTGAGCCAGTCTTGGACGCGGGCAGACTTCCCTTCCTTGACACGAACGCGGGTCAGTTCGACTCTCATATTTGTGCTTTCCTTATGTCAGATGTATCTGAAAATTATTACAACCCTCTCGCGTGGACTTATCGCCCCGCGGAGCTTCCTGTGCCTCATTCAAATTCATTTCCTTCGCCTAAAATGAAGTCAACCTTCAACCAGGCACCGAATGTGGATGCTTGCTCCTGCTTCAACCCCAGTTTTCGCGCGAGCGGATGACTATCGAGAGGATTGATCTTCAAAATGTGCGGATAGACAAACAAACCACCGTCATAAAATTCTTTCACCTGTAACGAAGCTTCGACGATGGTTTGATAACAAGCTATTCTTGTATTCCCGGCATGACGAAATTGTTTAAGGAACGCAAGAGGGATATGATCGATGGCAGCTCGCGTCGCAAATTCCATAATGTTTGGCCCCAGGTCAGAACGGACATTTGTCAGAAGCGCGTTCGACAGTTCGCTTTTGGCAAAATTCCAATCTTTCCATGTGCTTTGAGAAGTTTCATCAGACGACGAATTTAATTCCAATAAGCGTTCCTTCCGCGCGATGGCTGCAGGATTGAATTGTTTAAACCCAAGTACATCGGTAGTGAATTGAGGCGATTGAATCTCCTGCGGTTTATTGAATTCGCCAGCTTGTTTATTGAATCCATATACTTCACGGCCGGTGGCGATGGAGTTGCCTTCATCTACAAGCAGGTATGGCAGGAACCATGCGAGGTGATTCGCTACATATCCATTGGAGGTCTTTTGCATGGCAACTGTCAATATCCAAAAACTGACTTCAGTCTCCGGAATCAGCCCCACCTGCGCGTCGCGTTCCTCGAGTGAGGAAACAAGCATATCGGCGTAAACCAGCAAAACATCCGACATGAGCGGGACGTATTTAAACGGAGAAGCTTCAAGCGCGTTCAATGTTTGATCGCAGAGAGCAGTCAGGGCGGAAAGATCCGCTGTAAATAGGAACGCGGCGAGTTGCGCGTCTTTTTGCAGATAGGGCCCGCGAAAAACAGGCAGGCCAATTCCGCCATCGATGTAATCGGGAGCGTTTGCGTCAGGGGGCGAAGGCTTTTGCTGATCCCTCAGCCCGAGATAATAAGAGAGCACGCCAAGTCCAAGGGCTCCACCGGCCAGCTTGAAAAAATCCTTTCGGCTGATGCTTGAGTGTCCCAATTTGTTATTTCGATCATTCATATTTATCTGCCATCATAAGCCTCTGCACGCATCACTTATGGAGTATTGTCCTCCACAAGAGTGCGGTCATTGATTGGCTGAACAGGACGATTGTTCCCGCCTTCAAAGAGAGAATCAAGAGCTGTGAGCTGCTGCATGGATAATTCTACAGGAGTTGTCATCAAGAGCCAGTTGACACCTTCTGTGCAGGGAGGTGTGGTCAACGAACCACTGTAGCGGAACGTTGTTTGCACGGAGGGAAGCATATCCATGGCATTGATTTTCACACCTGCATCCTTCGGGTCTGTTTTTTCGTTGGGAAGATTACCAATGAATGGTTGATATGCGGCATTTTCAGTTCCTTCCCTTAATAAAATACCAACGACAGCCAGGTTTCCATCCGCGTTTTTGTGGACGATGTGCAATTCCGCAGGGAAGGATTCGCTGTCAACTGTATGTTCGCTGGGTGCATGATAATGAAATTGGACCACATCGTAGCGCGCGTTATCCAACTCTATATAACTTCCAGGGTCATAGTTGACCTGAACAGTATGCCCATTGTTCAGGATGTTTACTTCACTCGGCTGATAATGGAATGAAATATTCGCTAGATCCTGCTCTGATGGGTTGGCAACATCGATCGGAGACTGACTCTTTCCTGTTCCACAGGAGGCATAGGTTTTATCGAGTTCTCCCCAATGGGCGGGGCCTTCTTCGCCTTCGTACGTCCAGTGAGGAGGCGTGCTTTCCACTTGCTGTGGTGTACACGCGCTGAGCAACGTGAGCATAACCAAAAGAACAGACAAGGCTTTCATGAGATGCTCCTTTTTATTGGATGGAGACGATGATCGGGAGGTTCATTTTACCGCGTGGGCGAATTCTCTGGTAACCAAATGCTATAAACAAAATATAGACTTTGTCCCGTTTCGATGAGGTTTTGCGGTATTCCCCGAAGGCGATAATGATCCTGTACATTGGACAGAATATCAGCAGCAAAAGGAGTGGGAACATATCCATTTGCAGTATCTGCCCATATATATTTACCATTGTTGATCTCAATAGGGATTGCCGAAACATTGTCCACGATAGTCAATTTATCTTCCGGGATTTTGCCTTCATAAAATGCTGCGATGTCGCTCCAATCGCCAGTGTATCTTCTGAACTCTCCAGCTACATACGCATGCTTGAAGTGAATGCTGTCGTCCGCAAATGTCGCAGGATAATATTCGACGGTTATTGCCAGTGAATCAACAAGCGAAGTGTTTTGCGGATGTTGCACATGACCAAATGACTGTTCATATTCGAGGAGATGGCGTTTCGATGCAAGCATTCTGTAGACAACATAAAGAATCAAAAACCCGAGCAATATGCCCAGTGCTCTTGCAACATATTGTTGATATCTGGAGTTCACGGAAACAAATTATCGTATTCCCGCTAGAGGAATGGAGATGATCGTGGAGAGGAATGATATTGTCCCGCCGAATAGAATTCCCAGGATCACTGGGACAATGACTGACAGAACTTTATTCCAATTGTATTTTGTAATCAGGAGATTTGTGATCCATCCTGCGAATATCCCCACAAGGATCAGCCCTACACCCTGACAGACCAGCGAAATACCCATCGCAGTCATGCCCTGACTCTCGCTCACGCCATTAAGCGCGATCATTTGCGTAAAAACGGACAGTAGCGCGACGATGAGAAGAATAACGATCGTCAATATAACGGAAATAATGGCAGGGATTTTGCTGGGCATAGTTATTTCGCATTCTTCCAATCGCCAGGTTTTTCCGCGCGTATGACAATCCGGCGCAGTACATCATTCTTGAAGTAGACATTGGATGAATTACCCTTTGGACAAGAGCCATTTTTCATGATGAGACCTCCGATAAGAGGTCTGGATTATATCCTTATCGGAGTTCCTCGCCTTTTCGCAAGATGATCTGTTGTTATTGTACTTCGACCAGGAATCCATAACTGACGTCACCTTTACCTCCCCAAACCGCGAACACGTAGAATACATATAAACCGGAGTCCAATTCTAGGGTGATTTCCTGCGTTGTTTGCAATTTCAGTTCGCGGTTGATTCCTTCAGCAGGCATCCAGTAACGGAATTTGTCTGTACCCGCATCCACCTTAACCTCATTTTCAGCAGTTGCCTGGAAAATAGAAAGACCCAATTGATTAGGAGAATCAGCCAGCGGCAGAATGAGACGCGCGGTAACAGGTGATTTTGAAATCAAGGGAATGTAGGGAGCGGGAAGTCCGATCTTATCCACGCACATATCTACGGATTCGTTGTTGGCAGTTTGGGTGTTCCAACAGAAGGTCCCCACGCCTGCAGTCTGTGTTGTGCCATCGATCTCAAGCGTTGCGGGTGGAGGAGAACCATCAGATGGATTCTCCACAGGAGTGTCTGTAGGGGTGAATGAATTTGTCGTGGATAAACAGGCTGTCAAAATGGTGGTGAGTAGGATGGTCAGAAGAAAGGAAATTTTTCTTTTCATGATTATCATTCCTTTCCATTGGGACGCAAGCCCGAAGGCTTATGTTCCCTGCAGAGCGTTACTACATCAGCGTGTACAAAGAAACGCTTTCTGATTTTTGTTTGTCCACATGGATTTGCCGTAGATCAAAGACCACACCTGAGCCTGCAAGAATATCGCGCAGGGTTTGGGTGACGAGAATTTTGCCCTGTGGGGTAAACTCCGCTGCCCGGCGCGCCGCTTCCATCACGGAGGGGGAAGGCTTGCCGTCTTCAACATTACATTCGCCCACGTGCAGGCTAATTCTGAGTGAAGCATCCTTGATCAGGTCGCGCAGTTTCAACGCGCATTGTATCGCGCGGCTGGGGCTATCGAACGTGGCTGTCGCTTCACCAGCTGCGAAGAAGATGCCTTTCGCGCGCTGGGCTTTCAATTCAGAATGGATTGCTTTTTCATGTTTACTGGTGTCTGGAAGATGTAAATATAAAAGGATGCCGATCCACGTATCGGCGAATGACTCCGATGGTTTCTCTCGGCAGAATTGTGAAACCGCCTTGATGATCTGCCCGCTGTCTACAAAGAAGAAATGGTCAGCGCCGGAAAGTTCCACCCATTGGGCATTGGGCAGATGCGCCGCGAAATATCGTCCTGTTTCGACTGTCAGGATTCGATCGTGCGTTTTGTGAATCACAAGCGTGCGAGCACGGACTTGCGGCAGCAGGGGACGGATGTCAATATCACGCAGGGCTCTCAACACGGCGCTGGCCTCTGAGGGGCTTGTGGAGGAGCGCAATACCTTTGCCCACCATGCGCGGAAGGTCTCGTCTTGCGCGCGCGATGGCGCAAAATTTTGAATCGCCCACGGTCCACCCCATTCTTGTTGTATTCTTTCAATGGATGTCTCAAACTGTTCTACGTTGTCTGCCCAGGCGGGCTCGCCATCTGTCTGCACCAGTTTGGGCGTGGACGCGTAGAGGATGAGTCCATGCACGCGCTCGGGGTAGCTGGAAGCCAGCAGTACGGCAGCCGCGCCTCCTTCAGAGGTACCCATCACAAAGGTCCGGTTTGAACCGGCGGCATTGAGCACACAGATAGCATCGTCGATGGTATTTTCCAAAGAGGGCGCGCCTTGAATCCGGTCAGAGAGTCCTGTGCCGCGCTTGTCAAAAAGAATTACACGCGCAAACTGTCCAAGCTGCTCGAAGAAGCTGGTGTATTCGGCATCCTCCCAGGCGATCTCAAGATTGGAGATAAAGCCGTGGATGAACAACAGGTCGACTGGGCCATCCCCGATGATTTGGTACGCAATGTGGACTCCGTCATTTGAGATATATCTGACGGGCGACTTCTCCACTTTGTTTGGCGTAACGCTTCTTTCTGGACCTTGGAGCAGATTTAGTTCCGACGCGCGTCGGACCGCCTGCGTGCGATTCCCCACATCCAACTTTTCGAAAATTTGCTTGTTATACCAACGGACCGTTTCCTGCGAGAGATGCAAGCGCGCGGCGATTTCGTTATTGGTGAGTCCCTGCGCGAGGAGTTGCAGGATTTCAAGCTCACGCGCTTTCAGGATGATTTCGCTGTTCATAAACTCCACCCATTTTACCCACAAACGTGTGGTGACAACCACCCTGTTGGGAATATATACTCCAAATATCTTTATGTCATTGCGAGGAGCGTTGGCTGCGACGAAGCAATCTCCCCTCGAGCAGAAGATTGCTTCGGGCGAAAGAGCATCGCCCTCGCAATGACATGTCATCAAACAAGGAGCATCCTTATGAAAAAATCCGCTACTTCTCTTTTAGTATTCGGTGTGTACTTGATCGGCATGGGGCTGGGACTCGTCTTCATGCCCAATTTTGTTCTTGGCACCTTAGGCCTTCCGGCAACTGACGAAGTCTGGCCCCATGTTGTCGGAGCGCTGGCTTTGGTGTTGGCTTTCTACTACATCTCTGCCGCCCGCGCAAACTTGCGCCCATTCGCCCAATGGACAGTTCCAGCCCGCATCGCGGTCTTCCTGGCATTCACTGCATTTGTCTTCGCGGGATGGGTCGGTCCCATCATGATCATACTAGGCGGAGTTGACTTGCTTGGCGCGTTGTGGACCAATTCGGCGTTGAGGGCAGAAGCGTAGTCATAAATATAAAGATGATAGGTGCCTGAAATTAGCTGACTAAAACTCCAAACCTGGACCCAAGACAAAAATGTGGAAAATCGCCAGAATGACTGCGATAATGACCCAGGCCCAGTTGCGTTCAA
>DAINRK010000157.1:0-2737 GCA_036741855.1 Anaerolineales bacterium | reverse complement strand
ACATTTACCCAATCGCCAA
Organism: Anaerolineales bacterium; assembly: GCA_036741855.1. Lineage (GTDB taxonomy): Bacteria > Chloroflexota > Anaerolineae > Anaerolineales > Villigracilaceae > Defluviilinea. Next base: position 2,718 of record DAINRK010000157.1, on the reverse strand, counting down.
CGCCAATGACCCCGGAGAACAACGGATACCCCGCCGCCACGAAGTAATTGCCGCTCATCGCGAACCAGAAAAAATAACGCAGAGAGTCCGACTTGACGCGCGGACTGTGAAAGGCCAACCAGAATAAATACGCGGCGATGAAATTGACCAGTGTCCCCGCCGCCGCTATAAAACGGATACCTGCATCGCTCACCGATGCAGTATCACAGTCGAAATGTGCCGAGGAAAGGACGAGAGGTGTGCCGCTGACCAGAATACACGCTCCGCCATGCCCCAACGCCTCATGGATAACATTTTTGAGAATGAATGAAACAATGCCGATTGCCAGGATGGTGAGTAGATCGATGGAAAGATTATTAATCTTCGTTGAGGCGTTCATGATTTGTTTCCCATATTTTGAGGATGATGTCTAGTTTGAATTATCGTATCCCACACTCGTTATGGGTTTCCCCTCTTTTTTAGGAGAGGGACGGGCGTAAGATCTTTTTGTAGAGCACGCCATTATGTGTCCATCTCGTATGAATTACATTATTTGTAATTTTTAGGGCGTTTTGGATATTTCTTCTTCTTTTCTTTCTTACGTTCAGGCTGGGATATGGGAGTTGGTGCATAAATCCTTTGAATAATGTTCTGAACTGTTCCTATCCCCGCAATCACCCAATATACTGAAAACAACAGAACACCAACGAATCTGGCAGTTGTTAAAGCATCGTCGAAGTCAAACAAAAATGCCCAGAAAGATTTGTTGTCTACCAGTGCTGCTTCATTCAGTGTATATAACCACAAAACACCGATAGATGTGTACATTATGAAGAACAATGGAGCAAAATATTTGTTTGTCCTCCATTGTGCCATTGTAAATGGCGTTACGCGATTGAACCAATAATATGGATTGATATTATGATTTGCACGGTCCTGCATATCTGTAATAAAGTCAATGTTTTTGTTTTTGCCCATGTTTAATTTATCCTAAAATCGAAAATTTTTCCTATTATACGGCTAGGTAAGTATTTTTCTCCTCACACTTTCCTTAACCTCCCCCTTCGTCCAGTTGCGCGATTAGTCCGATAGTTTTATAGTTGTGCCATCAGGTAGTCGGGAACCTGTTTACCCGATTACTTGTATATTCTTTACAACTATTCAACTACTTATCTAATCTCCAGGAGTCTAACTTATGTGGCACGGCGGCGGTTGGTTCATGTACATGCGTCAGGGGGACGAAAAACCCAAACTGACGCGCGAACTATTGTTAAGAGTGTTGGCGTACGCGCGTCCTTACTGGTGGCATATCGCGGGGATGCTGGTGACCATTTTGATCGGTACTGGCTTATCTCTGGTGGGACCGCTCATTTTCCGTCAGATGATCGATGTGGTTCTGCCATCCAAAAATATCAACCAGCTCATCTGGTTTGCGCTGGCACTGCTTCTCATCCCAATTGTTGATGGGGTGATAGGCGTCATCCAGCGGCGGCTAAATGCGACTGTCGGCGAAGGCGTGATCTTCGACTTGCGCTCCGCATTGTTCGCACGACTGCACCGCATGTCCTTGCGCTTCTTCACCAATACCAAGGTCGGCGAGTTGATGTCCCGCCTCAACAACGACGTGGTCGGCGCGCAGAACGCTATCAGCAACGTCATTACCGATATCATCACCGATCTGATCCGTACGATTGCGATTTTGGCGGTCATGCTTACATTGGAGTGGCGGCTGACACTGCTCAGCCTCATCATTATCCCTCTCATTATCTTCTTTGCCCGGCGTCTGAGCGTTGCCCTGCGCGAACTCTCACGCAAAGGGATGGAATTGAACGCGCAGATGAATGCCCACATGAACGAGACTCTCAACATCGGTGGCGCGCTCCTGGTCAAATTGTTTGGGCGGGGGCGGGAGGAAGAGGTCCGGTTCCGTGAACGCGCCGCGGGCGTGCGTGATGTCGGTATCCGCCGTGCGGTGATGGGTTCATCGTTTTTCATTATTCTGGGGCTGGTCGGTGCGATCGGCACTTCGCTGGTCTACGGGCTGGGTGGATATTACGTCATCACCGGCGCGTTTACCATCGGCACCATCGTCGCCTTTGGTTCGTATCTCGACCAGCTCTATGGGGCATTGCAAGGTCTCACCGGCGCGCCCGTCTCGTTCAGCACCTCGATGGTTTCGTTTGAGCGTGTGTTCGAAATTATTGACCTCCCGACCGACATCCCTGAAAAAGAAAACGCAATCGTTTTATCAGATGTCAAAGGCGAGCTCGAATTCGACAACGTAACGTTCAACTATCATGTAGACGAATCCAAACTGCTCAAGGAAGTCAAACGCTACGGGAAAATGGAAGATGTGAGCGCGGTCTTATCTTTAGCTGGAAAGCCGACCGTGGACGATGGACGACAGACCAAAGCGGATGGGAAAAATGGTCAAACGTCAACGGTCAATCGTCAGGATGAGAAAAACGCTTCTGACTCAATCGAGCCCGAATCCACATCCCAGGCCAGAGAGGTCGCCCTGAACGGGATCTCCTTTACCGCGCATCCCGGGGAGTTGATCGCGCTCGTCGGTCCATCCGGCGCCGGCAAAACGACGATGACGTATCTCATCCCGCGCCTCTACGATCCCACCGACGGCGTCATCCGCATCGATGGGCATGACCTGCGCGACGTGACGCTCGATTCGCTTTCGGCCGCGATCGGCATGGTGACGCAGGAGACGTACCTCTTCCACGATAC
>DAINRK010000156.1:6736-9005 GCA_036741855.1 Anaerolineales bacterium | reverse complement strand
ATGGGTGAGGTCGCATTTTCAGATGCTTATGATGAAGGCCAGAAGATGTCAATGGGTCAAGCAGTTGCCTTGGCGTTGGACGAACACTAACAAACTGTCACTGGACATGCACTCCCAGTGACAGTTTGTTGAGGATCTTATGGGCGACCATATTGGCAGGCGTAGAGCATTTCGAGACTGCTGTGACAATTGAGCAGGATCTGTTGCTGAGCCTCCAGCCAGGGTTGAGCGTACTGTAACTCGAGGGCATTTCCAAATGCAACAACCGGTTTGTTCTTAGCATCGAGCCACGGTTGGGCATATTGCAATTCGAGAGCGTGGCCGAATGTGACAACCGATTTGTTCTTAGCGTCGAGCCAGGGTTGGGCGTACTGCAGCTCGAGCGCATTGCCAAATGAAACGACCGGTTTGTTCTGAGCAGCGAGCCAGGGCCTGGCATATTGCATTTCCAGAGCGTTACTGTAAGTTGCAACTGAGTTATTCTCAGCAGCAACTGGCCGGTTACCCAGATAGATGGCAGTAACAGTGACTATAACCAGGGCCAAGGCGACCATCATACTGGCTGTATTTTGGAACAGGCGATTGCGGCTGGTTTGAGAGACCGCTTTCTTGGGGTGCACGGAATTTGTGTACGTGTTCATGAGATTCTCCTTTTTTGAACTTGTTTGAACATGACCACATTCTACGGATGCCGCGTTGGCTCAGCGTGTCAAAAAGCGTGTCGAAACGCGTAATTTAGTAACTCAATGCTCTCGCGGCGGCTAGAGCAATCTATTTCCAACTTTAGGAGATATAATCAAAGATTGATATAAGAGGAGAAGCATGGCCCGGCGGCTCGGACTACACTTACTCGGATCCCCACAGCTATATTTGGATAATGAGCTAATCACGGCGGACCGCCGCAAAGCAGTGGCCTTATTGGCTTATCTTGCAGTAGAGGGGGGCAAACATACACGTGATTCCCTGAGCGCCCTGCTTTGGCCTGATTACGATCAATCGAAAGCATTTTCAAATCTGCGCCATACTCTATGGGAAGTCCAACAGGCGATTGGCGAAGGCTGGGTTATTGCCGACCGTGAGACCATCGGATTAAATGAAGATGCAGATATCTCGCTTGATCTGAGTCAATTTGAATCGCTGCTTAGGCAAAGCCGCACTAAGGATGACGCTTCGCTTCGAATCTCCCTGTTGTCTGATTCCGTTAAAATCTATCGCAACCACTTCCTGACCGGGTTCAGCCTCAAGGACGCGCCGGACTTCAACGAATGGGCCTTCGCCAAATCTGAAGACGTGCGTCATAAACTTTCCACGATGCTGACAATGCTGTCAGATGACTACTGCGCGCTTGGTCAGGCAGATCAAGCCATTCCTTATGCGCGTCGATTGATCACACTTGACCCACTAAACGAATCTTCACATCGCCAGCTGATGAATGTCTACATTCAAGCGGGTCAGCACAGCGCGGCGTTGAAGCAATATCAGGCCTGCGAGCAATTGCTGCGTAAGGAACTTGGCGTTGACCCTCAGCCAGAGACACGCGAACTCTATAAGAAGATTCGCAAACGCGACATCAAACCAATCAAAGCCGAACAGCAAAAAGAGACAAGCACGCCTCAGCATAATATCCCCCTGCAGCTCAGTTCCTTCATCGGTCGCGAGAAGGAACAGAAGACCATCGCAAAACTGATTACAGTTAACCGGCTCGTTACACTGATCGGCACAGGCGGCATTGGCAAAACCCGTTTGTCGTTGAAAGTCGGCGAAGGGATTCTGGATAAATTCGAAAATGGTGTGTGGTTTGTGGAGCTGGCTTCTCTCAATGACTCATCTCTTGTACCTCAGGCGGCTGCAGCCGTGTTCGGCATCATAGACCGATCTGAAACTACAAGCCTGGAAAAACTTGTTGATCTTTTGCGTGCGAAAACGTCCCTGCTGATTCTCGATAACTGCGAGCATTTGCTGTTTGCCTGCGCACAGCTGGCAGACACATTGTTGAAGAACTGTCCGAACTTAAAAATACTTGCCACCAGCCGCGAAGGGCTGGGGATTCCCGGAGAAGCACTTTACCGCGTCCCATCGCTCTCCGTACCCAGAGTGGAAAAAAATATCGAGCAGCTGGCCGATTCCGAATCCATTCGATTGTTTACTGACCGCGCCCGTCTCTCGGTCAGCGATTTTTGCCTCAAGATGGAAAATATCCCCACGATTGCGCAGATTTGCCGCCGCCTCGATGGAATCCGCGCCACCCTGGATGCGCGCGTTGTCCATG
>DAINRK010000156.1:0-6726 GCA_036741855.1 Anaerolineales bacterium | reverse complement strand
GAATCCCGCTGGCAATTGAACTGGCTGCAGCTCGCGTCAACATCCTCTCGGAGGAACAGATCGCGGCGCGTCTCAATGAAAACTTCAGCCTGCTTACAAGCAACAGCCGCACAAAGCTTGCGCGCCAGCAGACGTTGCAGGCTTCGATCGATTGGAGCTGGAATTTGCTTTCCGATTCAGAACGTATTCTCCTGCGCAGGCTGTCCGTATTTGGAGGAGGCTGGACTCTCGAAGCGGCCGAGTCCATTTGCAGCGAGGAGGGGATCGAGTCCGGTCAGGTGTTGGACATCATGACTCAGCTCGTGATGAAATCGCTGGTCGTGGCAGAGCAGGAGTCGGGTCGTGAGAGACGATATCGCCTCCTGGAAATGATCCGTCAATACGCGCGAGAGAAGCTGGTCGAATCCAGCGAAGAAGAAAAAATACGTGACCGTCATCTGAAATATTTCCTTCAACTGTCCGAAGCATTCGAAGTCCAAGTAATTGGTCATCGACAAGAAGAATGGTTTTTACGAGCAAATGATGAACGCGACAATCTGCGCGCCGCCCTGCACTGGGCAAACCGAACTGATTTAGAGGCGGGGTTATATATCTCAGCCAGATTGCTGGCTTATTGGGAAATCTCCAATTTACGTGAGGGGATACAGTGGCTGGAAACTTTCTTAAACAAATCAGAATCAAGGGACTTTCCTTTGGCAAGGGCTGCTGCATTACTTACGTATGGATGGCTTTTGACGTGGCTTCAGCGGTTTATTCCCGCGCGTACTGCAACGCAGGAAAGCCTGAGCTTATTTCGAACTACTGGCGACCGACGCGGTGAAATAGATTCGCTTATTTCATTGGCAAATATTGCACAGTTCACGGACGCTATCGACTCAGGAACAGAGCTGTTGCATCAGGCGCTGACTTTATCCCAAGTTCTTGGGGATCGCTGGAGACAGGCCGAGTCTCTTGGATTTTTGGGGTGGGACCGTCGTGATCAAAAACAAGCTTTCCTGCATTGGGAAAAAGCAATTGAGCTATATCGTGAAGTAGGTGACCAACTCGCCAGGGCAAATCTCCTGGGTTTGCTGGGCCTTTTTAAAGTGTTGAATGGGGAAATCGAAGTCGGAGAAAAATACCTGAATGAGGCAACGCCTTTATGGGAGTCCAAGAGTCGGACGAATGTTTGGGAACATACCAAGACCACAAAAAGCTTGATCCTGTTGGCGCGAGGTGAATTCGAGCAGGCCTACGAGGTCCTGCAAGACGCTTTGGCAAGCGCCCAGAAAATAGGGAATAGAATGTCATATCTCTGGCAGAAGGTACGCCTGGGATATGCTGCGCTCTACGCTGGCAACCTTGGCGAAGCGCATGACACTTTTGTTGAAACCACACAGAACTTTCATAGGGATGGATACACTGTCGGCGTCGTCTTTGCGGTCGAAGGGATCGCAACTCTGCTCGTTACGACCAGTAAACATGAAAAGGCTGCTCAACTGCTTGGATGGGCCGATGCGACCCGTGAACAGATCCACGATAACCGACCTTTGATCGAAGAAGCAAATATATATAGAAACATGTCTGCCATCATTGCCAGGATAGGGCCTTCCGCTTTCGAAGTTGCCTATGACGATGGTCGTTCCATGACGTCTGATGAAGCTGTCCGGTTTGCTTTGGGAGAGGAAGGAAAGAAAATGACTCTCCAACCACCGATTGAATTCGACGTAAAATAAATACATGACTAATCACCCCAGCGGGACTGTCACCTTTCTCTTCACCGACATCGAAGGTAGCACACAGCTTTGGGAGCAGCATCCGGAGGCGATGAAGCTTGCCTACGAGCGCCACGAAAAAATAGTACGTCAGGCTGTGGCCTCACATGGTGGCTATGCCTATAAAATGATCGGTGATGCATTCCAGATTGCTTTTGAGACTGCTCCACAAGCAACAGCGGCCGCACTTGATGCTCAACGCGCACTGCACGCCGAGCCCTGGCCTGAGACAAGTCATCTGCGTGTGCGGATGGCATTGCATACCGGCGTGACCGAAGAGCGTGGTGACGATTATGTAGGTCCAGCGCTCAATCGCGTGGCACGATTGTTGGGGGCCGGGCATGGTGGTCAAGTGTTGTTGACTCAACCAGTGTATGATCTCGTGCGCGATGATTTGCCCCAGGATGCAGATTTACGTGATTTGGGCGAACATCGCCTCAAAGATCTCATCCGGCCCGAGCGTGTATACCATCTGACTGCAGCCGATCTGCCCTCTGAATTTCCGCCGCTAAAATCCCTCGATAGTTTCCCTCACAATCTGCCATTGCAAGTGACCAGTTTTATCGGTCGTGAAAAGGAGATGGCAGAAGTGAAACGCCTTCTCTGGGAGGCGCGCTTAGTGACACTCACGGGACCAGGTGGAACGGGCAAGTCGCGTCTCTCCCTGCAGATCGCTGCCGACTTCCTGGAACTCTATCCCGACGGCGCGTGGCTGGTCGAGTTGGCACCACTGGCAGATCCTGCGCTCCTTCCACAGACGATTGCCAGCGTTCTGGGAATTCGTGAATCCTCGAACCACCCGGTCATGTCGCTGTTGATAGATTATCTGCGGAACAGGGAATTGCTCTTGATCCTTGATAATTGCGAGCATCTTGTGGAAGCCTGCGCACAGCTTGTCGACACCCTGCTTAAAGCCTGCCCGCATATTTTGATTCTCGCCAGCAGCCGTGAAGCCCTGGGCATTGCCGGTGAAGTATCGTTTCGTGTGCCCTCGCTTTCCACGCCGGACACGCGCCGTATGCCTCCCTTCGAAACCTTGACTCAATATGAGGCTGTGCAATTGTTCATTGAACGCGCAGAGATGGTGCTCCCAGGTTTCAACGTGACAAAGGATAACGCGCCTGCCATCGCGCAGATCTGTCACCGCCTGGATGGGATTCCACTGGCAATTGAATTGGCAGCTGCCCGCGTACAAGTCCTGCGCGTGGACCAAGTTTCAGCGCGGCTGGATAACCGCTTTCGATTGCTCACGGGTGGCAGTCGGACGGCCCTGCCGCGCCACCAGACCTTGCGCGCATTGATTGACTGGAGCTACGATCTGCTCCCCCAGGCTGAACGTGCCTTACTAGGACGATTGTCGGTGTTCGCAGGCGGATGGACATTGGAGTCGGCTGAGGCAATTTGTGGTGGTGATGGAATTGAGTCTGATGAAATTTTGGATTTGCTGATTCAATTACTAAACAAATCCCTGGTCAACTCGGATCCTGTTCAAGCTGTAGAGTCGCGCTATCGCTTATTGGAAACGATCCGGCAATACGCGCGCGATAAGTTATTAGAGGCCGGCGGAGGGGAGCGCGTTCGCGACCAGCATTTGGAATTCTTCCTGAACATGGCAGAGCAGGCTGAGCCTGGCTTGCGTGGTCCGAATCAAGTAGCCTTGCTGGCTATGTTGGAAAATGAACTCGATAATTTGCGCGCTGCACTGGAATGGGCATTGGAATGCAATATCGAAAAGGGACTTCGACTTGCTTCGGCGCTCATGTGGTTATGGCACTTGCATGGGCATGCAAGTGAAGGGATCGAATGGCTGGATCGTGCATTGAACACAAAGCCAGGAGAGGACAACGTAAACCCGCTCCCGCGCACACGGGCAAAGGCACTTCAGATGAATGGGCTCCTCAAGATTTTCCAATCCAATCCTGCAGGTGCACAGCCCTTATTGGAGGAAAGTCTGAGGCTGCATAAAGAGCTTGGTCCTACAGGCAGGCAGGGTATAGCTGTTGCCCTCTGGGGGCTGGGAACCGTGGCAGCCTATCAGGGAAACAACACCAAGTCCAAGGCACTATCGGAAGAAAGCTTGGCCCTGTTTCGAGAGTTGGGAGATAAGTTCGGCATCACGGAAGCGTTGAACACCTTGGGAGATATCGCGCTGACCGAAGGAGATTATGAGCAGGCAAGGAAACTCTGGGAAGAGTCTCTGGCCATAAAAAGGGAACGGGGTGATAAAGATGGGATCGCATTTTCATTAGCACAATTGGGAAACATTGCTTTCCTGGAAGGTGATTACAAACGGGCTACTCCATTGTATGAAGAAGCATCCATTCTCTTTCGCGAAGTTGGCAACAAGTTTTATGCCTCTGCCGCGTTTTATTCGCTGGGAGAAACAGCCTGGGCACAGGGCAACTACGAACATGCCGCCAAAAAATATGAGGAGGCGCTCAAGCTGGGGCAGGGTGCAGATGAGGGAAGGGCTGCTGCTTTCGTTCTGTATGATCTGGGCGCAATGGCGCGCTCCCAGGGCAATTATGACCAGGCGGTCAAAATGCTGGAGGAAGCGGTAGATCTATTTAAGGAGCTCGGCAATAAATGGGGACTGGCCACTGCGTATTACGGTATTGGTGAAGTAGCCTGGGCGCGAGGCGACTACGAACAGGCAGCGAGCAGGTTTGAAGAAGCCCTGGCACTGAGCAGCGAGATGAATGCAAAGTTTAACATTGCGCTTGCGCGTTATGGGTTGGGAAAGGTGGCGCAGTCACGCGGAGAGTATGAGCTTGCATATACGTATCATCGTGATGCACTGATGATTCGACGTGGCACCTGGGACCGGCCCGGCATTGCCCGCTCGCTCGAGTCATTTGCGGCGCTGGCCGTCGCCAAGGGACAGATGGAGCGCGCAGCCCAGTTATACGGCGCGATGGAAGCGGCGCATGAATTGATCCGTTTCATCATGGCGCCCATCGAGCGCGATGAGCGTGAGCAAGGAATGACCGCTGCACGTATGGCGCTAGGTGACGAGGCATTTACGAATGCTTATGAGGAGGGAAAAAAGATGTCGCTGGAAGAAGCAGTCGGGTTTGCGCTGGGAGAAAGTTAATAAACTAAATGTGAGCGAGCACATCCCTGGTCACATTTCTGCTTGAATAAACTTAAGCAGTCAACAAAGTAAACCAATTATGGGGGAGAAACACTTCCTCCAGTCTGTACCGCTTGTATAACTCTTTCGATCGCTTCGATCACCATTTCAGGTTGTTCTGTAAAATTGTGACCGCTTTCTTCCGCAATAAGATGAAGGCTATTCGTGGAAAGGCCAGAAAGATCATTTTGCATCTCCAGCCAAGCTTGATCAAGCTGTTGTCGAATTTCTGAAGGAAAGCAATCTGGCCATTCTGATCGACCAGCTGTAAGAACAACCAATGGAAGATTGCTCAAATCCTGTTCTATAGAGTGAACTTCAGCCGCACTCGCATCGAAATCCAGAGTGATGTTAGGTCCTACTGGAATTATATGTAATCCTTGCAATTCCGCGCGATAATCCTTTAGCTCCTGGCAATCAGAAGTCTCTGGATGTAAGGCATCCAGGAAACGTGCGTTCTGATCCTCATGCGAAGAATCAAGGAGGGTTACGCCCCCAACTTCATCTGGATATAAGTTTGCGAACAGACGCGCCACAAATCCGCCAATAGAGAATCCCACTGTTACGTAAGGAGTTGTGATACCGGCATCTTCTAATAGGATATGAACATTCATGGCAATCTGTTTGGCGCTCAAGGGTTGTGTACTGCTACCCATATAATCAAATACACATGTGCGTGTGGAACGATTTATCTCCGCTTGAATTGGTTTCCAGGCAGCTCCCCGTCCGCCAAGCAGTAAAACGACCGGACTACCCTCTCCACTACACTCCATCACATACTGATAATTGCCTACCGTTAGAGCTTGAGCAAGAACATTTGCAATTGGGGTGATGGATGAGTCGGGCGGTATGGATGTGAATGTCGATGGTACGGCAGTTGGTGGAGGTAATGTGGATGACACGCAGGCCGGCAACAAAATACACACAAGCATCAATGCCGGAATGAGCATCTTACTAATGTTCATTGATTCTCCTTTGACTAACAGGCGAAAAGTTATATTATTTAATCAGAATTCAGGGCTTTGCGTAAGGAGAAAAAGAATACAAATATTTATTGAGAAGAAAATTGAACAATTGGAAAACGAACGCGGCCGAGCGTGAGCAAGGAATGACCGCTGTACGTATAGCAATTGGTGAGAATGCATTTACGAATGCTTATGAGGAGGGAAAAAAGATGTCGCTTGATGAAGCAGTCGAGTTCGTGCTCGGAAAGAGCTAATTACTCTTTCCATGGCTTTTCTTGCTTTTGAAGGATAACGTGCAACCTTTTAAGAAAAATAAAACGTGACCGAGCATTCACTCTCGGTCGCGTTTTTCTTCTATGTTCATCCTTTAGTTTAAGTTCCCCATTCCCACGAATTCAAATACCCAGCGAAGTTCGTCGAGGCCACTGGCAAGAAGGGCATCCAGTAAAGGCATGGGCCTATGGCTGCCAGATAGATATTTCATCATCTGCTGGGTTGTCCGTCAGGCGCAGTTGGCCGCTGCCGTCGGCATTCATGAAATAGATTTCAGAGTTACCGTCCCGCTGAGAGCTGAAAATTATTTGTGTCCCATCTGGCGACCAGCTAGGTACCCAATCATTCGCACTGTTGTTGGTCAGGTTGGTTTGGCCGTTCCCATCAGCATTCATGACGTAGATCTCATAATTACCGTCACTATCAGGGCTGAATGCGATTTTCGTCCCATCCGGCGACCATTTAGGAAAGGCATCACCCACCCCCATATTAGTCAGGCGGGTTACACCACTGCCATCGGCATTCATCACATAGATGTCCATTTGACCGTCACGGTCAGAAACAAAGACGATTTGCTTTCCATCTGGCGCCCAGTCAGGGA
>DAINRK010000155.1:0-9051 GCA_036741855.1 Anaerolineales bacterium | reverse complement strand
TGTGGCACAGGGCGGAACTTACACCAATAACAAGCCCGGTGTGGCCGGTGCATATGCCACGCTGAGTCTGTTGAAATCAGAGCCTATATTGAAGACGATTGAAAAACGTGGACAAAGATTGATGGACGGCTTAAAGGAAATCTTTGAAGAGAATGACATCCCCGTTGTGATGACAGGCTACCCTGCAATGTTCTCGTTTTCCATCGGCGTGGATGAAGTGACCTGCCAGCGCGATTGGGCGCACAGCGATCATGACATGTATCTTCATCTGGCCGAGAAAGCCATTGCCAGAGGCGTTATGCCTGACCACGACGCGCGTGAGCCATGGTTCTTATGTTATTCACACAGCGACGCAGATATTGATAAAACCCTGAATGTGTATGCTGAGATTGTGAAAGAGGTCAAAAGTTGAAATCTGTTGCTAATCCTTAGACCTTCAACTTTTTACAAGGATAGTCAAATGCCAAATCAATTAACCTCCCAAGAAATCATCGATCTCAACAAGGAATACACCTTTTACTCCTGGTCCAATCAGGGACAAGTCAATCCAATTCCGATGGTGAGGGCAGAGGGTCCTTATTTTTGGGACGCGGACGGCAAGCGTTACCTCGATTTTGCTTCACAGTTGGTCAATACGAACGTTGGACACCAACACCCAAAAGTGATAAAAGCCATTCAAGACCAGGCAGCAAAGTTGACCTTTGCCGCGCCAGGCATGGCGACTGAGCCGCGCGGTTTGTTGGGAAAGAAACTTGCGGAGATAACTCCAGGTGATTTGAAGAAGACATTTTTTACTTTGGGTGGAGCAGAAGCAAATGAGAACGCGATCAAGATCGCGCGTTTTTATACGGGAAGGCATAAGGTCCTTGCGCGGTATCGTTCTTACCACGGCGCGACTCATGGCGCGATGGCTTTGACAGGTGATTATCGCCGCTTGCCCGCCGAGCCTGCGATTTCAGGAGTTGTCCACTTCCTTGATCCGTATTGCTATCGCTGTCCATTTGGATGGACGAAGGAGACATGCCACCGTGAATGTATTAGTCATGTCGAAGAGGTGATCCAGCATGAAGGTCCGGATCAGATCGCGGCGATCTTTCTCGAAGGTGTGACCGGCACGAATGGACTCATCATCCCACCCGATGAATACTGGCCGCGCATGCGTGAGATCTGCGACAAGTATGGAATTCTTTTAATCTCAGATGAGGTAATGAGTGGATGGGGGCGCACAGGTGAATGGTTCGCCGTCGACAATTGGAATACGGTTCCAGATATCATTACTACCGCAAAGGGGATTACCTCTGGCTATGTTCCACTGGGTGCCGTGATCGTTCGCGAGAAGATCGCGAAGTTTTTTGACGACAAGATGTTGTACGCGGGTTTGACGTATTCAGGTCATGCCCTGGCATGTGCTACAGCGCTTGCCACCATTGAAGCCTATGAAGAAGATGGAATTTTCGAGAATGCTAAAAAGGTTGGGAAGTATCTTGGCGCACGCCTGGAAGAATTGAAAGCACGACATCCTTCCGTGGGTGATGTCCGTTATATTGGCATGTTCTCGGCATTAGAGCTTGTCAAGAATCGCGAAACAAAGGAGCCCATGGATTTGACCGCGATCAAGAATTTCATGATTGAGAATGGCGTGTATGTGTTCAACTTCAAAAATATTCTCTTCGTCGTTCCGCCGCTGGTGATTACGGAGGAGCAATTGGATGAAGGTTTGAATTTATTAGACGATGGGCTCGCGGAGTTGATGGATAAGATGGTGGTTTAGCATTCAATCCCGGTGGTCGAGCAGGCGATGATCATCCGCCGTATCGAGACTACCATGTACCACAAAAAATTTTGTTACGAAAGGTATTTTTGAAAACCGGTGGTTTCGATACGGGCGAGAAAACCACTCGCCCTACTCAACCACCGAGGTGTAAATGCAAGGAATCATATGAATCAAAAATACGACAACGCGTTATCTTATTCATCTCAATGGCTTGATATCATCAAACAACAAAATTTCCCTGAACAAGAGCAGGCGAGGTGGATCATCGATGAATCGAAGCAAAATTTCGCGGAGTATTTCAACCGCGGCTGGCTGGAGTATCGCAAGTCGGTGACAGAGGCCGGAGACTGGGCTTCGGTCGAATGGTCTGGCAAAGGTTCAACATTTACAGACGTGATCGGACGTCAATACATAGACTGGCTCGGCGGCTTCGGAATGTTGGATTTGGGCTGGTGCCATCCCGATGTCGTAGAAGCTGTGATTGCCCAAGTGAAGCGGAGTCCGATGCCGAGTCAGGAATTAATTGATCCGCTGCGCGGGGTACTTGCGAAACTCATGGCAGATATCACGCCCGGCGATTTGAAATATTCGTGGTTTGCAGCAAGCGGCACAGAGGCTATTGAAGCCGCTATAAAAATCGCAAAACTCTATACAGGCAAGTCTGCATTCATTGTTGCAGTCAAGGCGTTTCATGGAAAGACGATGGGCTCCCTTTCAATGATGGGCAAAGCCGATTACCGTCAGCCGATGGGGCTACTATATGGTGGACATGTTTATCACGTCCCATTTGGGGATGCGGACGCTGTAGAGCGCCAGCTTGAAATCTGTGACAAAGTTGGCATTGGTGTGGCAGGTGTGATGTTTGAACCGATTCAAGGTGAAGCTGGGGCGATCGTCCCACCAGATGATTTCTGGCCACGCGTGCGTGACGCAACGAAGAGATATGAAGTGTTATTAATTGCAGACGAAGTTCAAACCGGTCTGGGCCGGACGGGGAAATTTTGGGGTGTGAATCATTGGGATATTGAGCCAGATATTATCGCGACAGCTAAATCCCTCGGTGGAGGTGTAATGCCTGTCAGCGCGGCGATCACTACAGAGAAAATTTTTCAGCCAATGATGTACCCCAATCCATTTATGCACACAACAACAACCGGAGGAAACGCGCTGGCATGTTCGGCCGCGATTGCTACGATCAATGTTATCTTGCGCGACCGGTTGTGGGAAAGCGCCGCGGTGAAGGGTGCTTATCTGAAAGAGAAAGTTGACGACATCGCGCAAGAGTTCCCGCATATCTATAAAGAAGTAACGGGCAAAGGATTGTTGATCGGCCAGCATTTTCATACGCCAGAAACTGGCTATAAGGTGGCTGCAGAATTGTTCAAGCGCGGTGTTCTTGTGGCTGGAACGCTCACCAGCGCGCAGACCGTTCGAATCGAGCCACCGTTGGTGATTACGCAAGAGGAGATCGACGAAGGTTTGAACCGTTTGACTGATGCAGTTGGTGCTGTGGCGAAGATGATGTAATTCCAGTAATGGGAGCTTATTTCTGCACGCTCCAAAGTTTGAAAATAACAGTACAATAACACCATCCTATTCAAGGAGCATTTACTATGGCTGAATATGCTGTTGAAATGCAAGATGTCGTAAAGAAATTTGCAACACCTGAGGGCGGAATTTTAGCCGCGGTGAACCATGTCACCATGCAGATCAAGGATGGCGAATTCTTTTCCTTATTGGGGCCATCCGGCTGCGGCAAAACGACATCTCTACGAATGATTGCTGGTTTCGAATTACCCACCGAGGGAAAGATACTGATTCATGGCAAAGATATGAGCCAGGTTCCTGCATTTCAACGTCCAGTCAATACGGTGTTTCAGCAGTATGCTCTTTTCCCTCATATGACGGTTGAACAGAACATCGAATTTGGGTTGGAAATGAAAGGGGTACCGCGCTCTGAACGTTCCAAGCGTGTTTCGGAGGCATTAGATATGGTCCGATTGCCTGGTATGGAGATGCGCAGGCCCAAACAACTTTCTGGCGGTCAACAGCAACGCATCGCGCTCGCCCGCGCCTTGATCAACAAACCCGAAGTGCTCCTTCTCGACGAACCGCTCGGTGCCCTTGACTTAAAGTTGCGGAAAGAAATGCAACTGGAACTTAAGACTTTGCAACGGGAAGTGGGAATTACTTTTATCTATGTGACTCACGATCAGGAAGAGGCGCTCACGATGAGTGATCGCATCGCTGTGATGAGCAAAGGCGTCGCGCTCCAGGTTGGTAAGCCTGATGAGATTTATGAGCGTCCCGCGACCAGATTCGTGGCAGATTTCATCGGTGAAACAAATTTTCTTAATGGAGTTGTAAAGGGACAGAATGGCTCCATGGTTGAAGTCGAGTTAGGGGATATGGGCACCGTCTATGCCGAATCAACTCGGGCATTTACAAATGGCCAGCAGGTATCGGTCGCGGTGAGACCCGAGAAACTTCGTCTGAACGGTGAGACCAAAGGCGAGAATAATCTCAAGGGGCGGGTGGAAGAAGTTATCTACATTGGAACAGATACACACTATGGTGTGCGCTTCCCGGGCGGACAAAAAGCACGCGTGCGCGAACAGAACATTACACAAGACAATAGGGAAAGAGCACATACCGGCGACGAAGTGACAGTATCATTTACCCGTATATCCCCACGACTTCTTACCGAGTAGAGTGGAGAAAAATATGCTCAAATTCTTTCGTGAGAAAAAAGGATTTCAACTTTTCGGTCTGCTTGGCCCAGGAGCATTGTGGATATTCATATTCTTTAATCTACCGATATTGATCGTTCTCTTCATCAGCTTTGTCGAACGCGGGCGTGCAGGAAGTATTAAGATCCCACCGGTGTACACGTTCGATAATTACGTTCAATTATTCAATGCCTGTAGATCTCAATTTGCGGGACCTGAGTGTGATCCGCTTCTCTACGTAGGTATTTTTGGGCATTCCGTTCGCATTGGATTAGTCGTAACGTTTTGGTGTATTATCGTCGGTTACCCACTCGCTTATTTCATCTCGAAACAGAAACAAGTCTGGCGCGACGCGTTGATGATCCTTGTCATCATTCCGTTCTGGACGAATTTCCTCGTCCGAACCTATGCTCTCAAGCAGGTGCTCGCCACAGAAGGACTGCTTAACTCGTTTCTAATGAATCTTGGTATGATCAATAATCCACTTGACCTTCTCTTTAATGAATTTGCTGTTAACGTTGGTTTGATTTATGGCTACCTTCCATTTGCCATCTTACCAATGTATGCTTCAATCGAAAAATTCGATCACACACTGATGGAAGCCGCCGCGGATCTGGGTGCATCGCCCGCTCGAGCTTTCCTGAAAGTGATGCTACCACTGACGTTACCTGGCGTGATCGCCGCGCTTGTACTGGTGTTCGTTCCTGTTGTGGGAGCGTTCATCACACCAGATATCATGGGCGGTGGCAAGATCGAGATGATCGGAACGTTGATCAATCGTCAGTTTGGTGTGTCGCGTAACTGGCCCTTTGGAGCATCCATGTCGCTGATATTAATGCTGCTGGTATTGATCGGGGTGATCGCATACTTCCGATCCAGCACTGAAGAGACAAGGAGGGGAATATGACCGCAAATGCTCCGGCCGTCACACGGCAGCAAGTGAGGCAGATGAGGGTTACGGCGCGCATTGGTAATTGGTTGTTAGGAACAAATGCAGCGCTGATATTCGGATTTCTCTATCTGCCAGTAGTAATCCTAATTATTTTCTCATTCAACAATACGCGTTCTGTTGCGCGATTCACAGGATTTTCCACCGAGTGGTATGTCAAATTGGCAAATAACGTTGAGCTGCTTGACGCGGCGCGTAACAGTCTGCTTGTAGGCGTAATCACTACAATTGTTGCTACTGCTATTGGAACGCTGACGGCACTTGCAATGGATCGTTATCGATTTAGACTCAGAACAGCATTTGATGCAAATCTATATCTTCCCATCGTCATCCCAGAAATTGTGATGGGCATTTCCTTGCTCCTGTTTTTTAATCAGGCATTGTTCCCCCTGTTGCAGAACGCTTTTGGTATCAGGGCATCAACGGGCCTGCATACCATCACGATCTCGCACATCGCCTTTGATATTCCTTTTGTGTATATCATAGTGCGCGCGCGTCTGGCTGATTTTGACCGTACGCTCGAAGAGGCTGCAGCAGACTTGGGCGCGGACGAATGGAAAACTTTCCAGCGGGTTACATTACCTTTACTGATGCCAGGCATTATCGGTGGCGCACTGATGGCATTTACCCTCTCACTGGACGATTACTTGATTACCGTGTTCACGAAAGGCGTACGTGAACAAACCATGCCATTGTATATCTACTCTCTCGTACGCCGTGGCGTGACACCAGAGATCAACGCACTTTCGACGGCACTATTGATTGGCTCCATCGGTCTGGTTGGTCTTTCGCTCACTGCGCAGAACGGCGGACCGGCATATACACGTGCCATGTCCGTCGGCGCTGGCTTGGGGCTGGGACTTTATGGATTGTTCAGTCTGCCTGCATTGTTTGCGTCATTTGCGGTGGGCGGGCTTATCCTTCGCCTTCTGCTGCTTGCAGGTTTCGTTTGGATGTGGCGTTCCTATCAACCCTATCGCGAAGAACTGAATCTGACCAATCGTTCAGGAAGGATCCTTGCATGGATTACGGCGTTTTTCACAGCCTCCGTTGTGTTTTTATCGACATTGCTATTGATTGGATAAGGAGGTGATGCTTCTCACAATATACGAAGACCTACTTTGTAAATCTCTGAAGAGAGAGATTAAAAAATTCAAAAGGAGAGAAGAATGAATAAAACGCTAATTTATGTTCTCGTACTGGTGTCGTTGACTCTAGCCGCGTGTCAGCCTGCAACGGCTGCTCCAACGGAACCGCCTGCTGGTGGAGGTACAACGACCGAGCGCTGCGGAGATAAATCTCAACTGGCAGATGAGATTTTCCTATACACTTGGGTGGAATACATTGACCCCGATCTCAAAACGCAATTTGAAACAGAGTGTGGGGTAAAAGTCACGGAGACAAATTACGACTCCAATGAAACACTGCTGGCCACTCTTCAGGCTGGTGGCGCGGAGTACGACATCATTGTCCCTTCTGACTACATGGTGCAGATCCTGATCGACGAAGGGATGGTACAGGAACTGGATTACAACGTTGTCACCAACATCAAAAACATGGAGCCGCTCAACGTCAATCAATATTTCGATCCCGACCAGAAATATACTGTCCCCTGGTTCTGGGGAACTTCCGGCTTTGCCGTGGATACGAGTGTTGTGACCGATGTGCAGCCATCCTGGAACATGATGTTCGACCCGAACTCGGCCTACTGCGGCAAAATCAGCATGTTAGACGATGAGCGCGAAACGATCGGCGCGGCACTCATGTCGCTGGGTTATTCCATCAACGATACAGATCCTGCTCATTTGGAAGAAGCGAAGAACCGGTTGATTGAACAATCGAAGTGCGTTAAAGCATATGATAGCCAGACAAATGACGACCTCATAATTTCAGGAGAAACCGTTTTGGCCCACATTTGGACCGGCGATGCGATTCTGGCTGGCTCTACAGACGCTGGCGGACGTGAGGAAATCCAATATGTCATCCCGCAGGAAGGATGCACCATCTGGCAGGATAACATGATGCTGCCTACGGGCGCTCCAAATTCCTACACCGCGATGGTCTTCATGAACTATATGCAATATCCGGAAATCGCTGCGCAAAACGCAGAGTGGGTGGGATATGCCACGCCAAACAAAGCCGCGAAGGAGTTCATTGACCCTGAAATGCTGGCAAATGAAGCCATTTACCCAAGTGCGGAAGTTGCCGAAAGTTTACAGTGGATTGAGGACGTTGGTCCCGCGCTGGAACTTTACGACCGCATCTGGACAGAATTCAAAGCTGCAGTTGGCACCTCATAAAATATAGAGAAGGGTGGCAGTCATCCTGCTTGGCGGAGGTGACTGTCACTTTTTTCCTGTTCAATCTGGAGTTTGACTTGATTCGGTAAAACCAAACTTGTCTGCCCCCGCAATGTGATGGGTGGTGGAGCCATCTGAAAGGAGTTTATGCGAGTTTTACTCGTGGGGGCAGGGGGAGTAGGGGAAGCCATCGCAGCGATTGCAAAACCACGCGAGTGGATGGAATTGATGGTGCTTGCTGATTACAACATCAATCGCGCTGAGGAAGTTCAACGGAAATTGGGCGACGCTGACGCGGATCGATTTCCGGTTGAATTCATCGATGCCAGTAAGCAGGAAAGTATTGAATCATTGGCAAGGAAATACAAAGTCGACCTTATCATGAACGCGGTTGACCCGGTTTTCAATAAACAAATCTTTGACGCAGCATACAATGTTGGTGCAAATTATATGGACATGGCGTTGAGCTTATCCGAGCCGCACCCGACTGACCCATTTCACAAGACAAACGTGAAACTTGGCGATTACCAGTTCGATAAATCAAAAGATTGGGAGCAAAAAGGTCTGCTGGCACTTGTCGGTTTTGGTGTGGAGCCCGGTATGGCAGATGTGTTTGCCCGTTATGCACAGGATCATCTTTTTGATGAGATCGAAGAAATTGGTGTCCGCGATGGCGCAAATCTTACTATTGATGGTTATGATTTTGCACCAAGCTTTTCCATCTGGACAACGATTGAAGAGTGCTTGAATCCGCCGGTGATTTATGAGGAAGGCAAAGGCTGGTTCACAACTGAACCCTTCTCTGAGCATGAAACCTTTGAATTTCCAGAAGGTATCGGACCACTGGATGTTGTAAATGTCGAACACGAAGAAGTCCTGCTCATGCCACGCTGGCTGAAAGCGAAACGGGTCACGTTCAAGTATGGGCTTGGCGATGAATTCATTTCTGTTTTAAAGACCCTTCACAAGTTGGGGCTCGACAATAAAGGAAAAATAAAAGTAAGGGGCATGGAGGTTTCACCGCGGGACGTGGTAGCCGCCGCGCTGCCTGATCCTGCTCATCTTGGTGAAAAGATGCACGGCAAGACCTGCGCGGGCACATGGGTGAAAGGGATTCAAGACGGGAAGCAAAAAGAGGTCTATCTTTATCAGGTTGCCGATAACCAGGAATGTATGGAGAAATGGGGCTGCCAGGCGGTTGTTGCGCAAACCGCGTTCACACCCGTCATTGCAATGGATTTGATAGAGCACGGAATCTGGCAAGGCGCGGGTGTGCTGGGTCCGGAAGCCTTCGATCCG
>DAINRK010000154.1:2197-9052 GCA_036741855.1 Anaerolineales bacterium | reverse complement strand
AAGTAGAAGCGTGCACGATAACGTGTCTCTGCGTTCGGGTTGTCATCCGTGACATAAATAGTATTGGCGTCATCGACCACGGCCTGCATGCCCTGTGTTCCCATTAGTGCAGCTGCCGTGCTGACACTGAGATCGCCCAGATCAGTGGTATTAGATGTCCATCCGGAGAAATTCCCTGACTCAAATCCATCAGCAAAGATCAGGTCCGACACGCTCGGAGTACTGGTTGCTGTCGCCGTATTTGTGGGGGTTGGACAGGGTAAGGGTTGCGTGGGTATCGGCAGCGTTTCTGAGCGCGTATTGTTGCTCTCGTTACTTTCGGTAACCATGTTCGTCGAATCAACGACTGCGTTAACAGGGTTGCCAGCACCGGAGAAGAAGACAGTTTTCGTTTCGCCGATTCCCAGTCCATTTACAGTTTGTGTCGAACCATTCACATTGACCACAAAATTACCCGCTGCAGCTTGACCATTGTTCGTCACCCACACCCGCACTCCAAGCGGATCGCCGGGTGCCAGGCAGCTTGTGTTCTGCTGTTCAATGCGCATGCTTGAAATTGTTAAGTCAGGTAAGAGTTGCGATGTCAGTGTGGGTGTATTGGTACGCGTTGGTGTCGGAGTCCGTGTGAGGGTAGGTGTAATAGTCGGAGTTGGAGTTCGCGTCGGTGTAGCTGTTGGATTGCCTGGCGTGGGTGTAGGCGTCATGATTGGGATTGTATTTTCTGCAAACAGGTCGAAGGCATCGACATCATTGGCGGATAGACCGAAAGTGCTGCCATCGAAATACAAGGATGGCAGGTAGTTACAGGAAGTAACACTACCTAATGAACTGGGCGCACAGACGAACACATCTTCATCGGCTCCAACAATTCCGTTTACCGCGAAATCTCCTAGAGTGGAAAGATAAATGTCTCCATTGGAGGTCACATCCAGCGCATCTACATCTTCTCCGCTTGTTTCACTCAGTCCTACATCCGATCCGTCAAAATACATTGACCACGTTCCACTTGTGTTATTGCCAAGGGATGTGGGTGTGAAGGCTAGTACATCCTCGTCTCTTCCGCCTGTCACGCCCACAACAGCAGGGTTGCCCGTTGTCGAGATCAACACGCGTCCATCGGGGAGCAGGCTGACTGAATCGATATTCTCTGCAGACACATCCAGCCCCACGTCGATGCCATTGAGGTACATACTGAATGCGCCGGCAGTATTACTGCCCAATGAGGTGGCGTCAAAACGCACTACATCGCGTGGAGTAACAGACATACTGTTAAGTGTAAGAGCACTGCTGAATGACATTAAGATCGTGTCTGAATCCACGATGGAAAATCCGAACAGATCAGAGGCGCCCACGCCAACATCCGATCCATCGAAGAACAGGTTCCAGTTCTTTCCATCGAAGCGCAGGATGTCTTCATCGGCAGAGGTTACCCCTCCGATAGTTTGATTACCCGTCAACGACAGGTACATAGGCACATATTCGAAGGCGCCGATGTCGCATCCATTCCCCAGCGGCCGAGCGACTCCTCTCTGATCTGTGGCCGGACAATTCGCCCCATTCCCTGCATCAATGGCTGGGGATCCATGGAGTAATGCCATTGTTTGTGTGGAGCCACCGTTATCCGCCATCGGACCCAGTATGGGGTCTCCAATAATCGTCGGCAGACACCCTGAAGAACCATCTTCGATAAGGTTATTGTTTCCAGTTACAACAATTACTCCTGAACCGGTGCTATAACATTCTCCACCACCTGTGTTATTGGCGAGGATATTATTGTACAATTCGACGTTCATAGGTCCCCATAAATACAAACTTGCGCCGGAATCCACACTGCTTTGTACGGCTTTATTATCAGAAAAAGTATTATTTTTTATAACTGCGTCACTTGCAAAAACACCGCCTCCACGGTCGGCCTGATTTGCGTAAAACGTATTGTTTTCCAGGTCTAAAAAGCCTGTGTAAGCCGAATTTTGAAATATCGCTCCTCCAACATTGCTGGCAAGATTACTCAGGAACGTATTGCCTCGAACATAAACAGCATGATGAATTGAGTAAAGGTGTATAGCTCCTCCGCTAAAACTGCTATTACTCATAAAAGTATTATTCTCGATAATATATTGAGTATCACTCTGCAAATTAAGCGCCCCACCAGTAACACCAGCAGTGTTGTTCACAAAATTGCTGGTCTGCAGTAATAAATTAGAGCCTTCCATATTAATTGCTCCGCCTCTGTTCTGGGCGGAATTTGAATCGAACTCACTACCAGTAATTGTCAAGTTTGAAGCGTGAATTGCTCCACCAGCATAAGCGATGTTTTCCTTGAAGGACACATCTGTAATTACTACTGTCCCTCCGTTGATTGCCCCGCCATACCCTCCCATACCCATACTAGTCACATTACCATTTTTCAAAACCAGAGATTTCAAAGTGAGTATTTGACCGCCGCTATAAAAGATTCGTACTGCTCCGCCGCCGCTTATTTCCAAGCGGGGGTTTAGACCAGAGCCATCTATCGTCAAATCTTTGCTGAGTGATAAAGTGGAATTAAGTGTTATTGTCTGTCCTGCAAGGTCAGCATCGAAGCGAATAATCGCCCCTGATAAAGCATCGCCAATGGCTTGACGAAGTGAGCGTTCTCCTCCATCAAGAATCGTATTTACAATAATCGTGGCCACATAATTAGAACCGGCTTGATTCGACTGTACATTGCTATAATTTCTGCTGGAGGGTGTAAAAACAACACCTACTTTTGAAGGTGTAACGGTGCCAGACCAGCCAGCTTTGACTTGGAATGAGTAATTCCCATTACTGTTAGGTGTTATTACCTTAAGAGTGCCATCTTCTAGATAACTAAGCGTTGTGCCCAAGACACCGACATTGCCTGAGATCGTATAGAGTGCTATCGCGGTATAGTTTTGGGCAGTCTGATCCGACCGAACATCAGAGTAAACTTTGCTTGCAGGCGAAAAAACGTAGCCGGATCGAGAAGGCGTTACAGTTCCCGACCAATGTTCAGGGATTTGGAAAGAGTAATTTCCAAGAATATCTGCCGCAACCCATTTGGCTGTGCCGTCCGTATAGCTCATTGTTGCACCGCCAACCCCAGCGTTGCCAGAAATCGTATAGACGCGTTCAGCCGCAAAATTCTGGTTCGACTGATCAATTTGTAGAAAGCTGTAGCTCCTACTTGTTGGCGTAAAACGATATCCCTGTTTGGAAGGTGTTACCAGACCGCTCCAACCGTAAGGTACAGTCAAAGAATAATTTCCGTTCTCGTCGGATGTTGTCATTCCACCCGAATAATTTAACGTCACCCCACCAATACCGGTATTACCAGAAATAACAACTGGCGTGGGTGTAACAGTCGGTGTGGAGGTAGGTATGCTTGTCGGAGTAGGTACCAAAATTCCATCCGATTCATATGCGCCAATGTCGCAGTGTGTTCCCTGCCAGCGAGTGATTCCCCGTTGATCTAGATGATTGACAAGTGAATTTGCACATGTTGCGTCATCTCCCGCATCAATCAGGGAACTACCTGGTAATAAAGCCATCGTTTGGGTCGGACCACCATTATCGGCAAGTTCAGCAAGTCCAAAGTCTGCTAATGTTCCAATACCTATGATGCTATTTGTGCTGCTTACCGCCCCAGGGCCGATCTCAATAATACAATCCGTGCTCTCTGGGGTGCAGGCTAGAATGCTGTTGTAAAGACCTAATCCACCATACCCAAAAATTGTTAATTCATTTCCTTGATAACCAATATTCCCGGCAAAGGTACTATTGAGAATTTCACCCTGAGTATTTCCCTGCATAAAAATTCCCCCACCGTAACCACCAGATTGATTTTGGAAAACCGTGCTATTGACAATAGCAGTACTATACGTATTCCCAGAGAAGGCCAGGGCTCCTCCATCCCCATCAGCTTGATTTTGATAGATTGTAGAATTCTTCAGGGCTAGTGCAATGCTGTAGATCGCTCCACCACTTCCAACAGCATGATTGTTTCTCAGGGTACTATTGATGACAGTCAAAGCACCATACGACAAAATTGCTCCACCGTCATCACTGGTGTAGCCATTGGCAATCGTTACATCAGAGATTTTTACTGTTGTATATATTGTAATCTCCAGATGAGCTACATTTCCACCGCTGATAATTACTTGAGGGGATAATCCTGATCCATCAATTGTTAAATCCTTATTGATGATTAGGTTTGAAGCAAGCGCAATCGTCTGTCCGGCAAGAGTTGGATCAAAGATAATTCTATCTCCTGATACCGCATCTAAAATTGCCTGTCGCAAGGATCCCGCACCGCTGTCATTCGTATTTGTAACGGTCAGTGTGGCAGCGTGGACATGCTCAATAGGCACCAGCCCAAACATGCCCTCCAACAATAAGAAAATGAGTACAAAATGTAAAACAATCGACTTACGGTTTTTGAAAACCATGAAAACTCCCTGATTAATATTTGGTGACTTATATCCTTAGGACACAATATACATATGTTAACTATTTCGGCAAATAATAATATGATGATAAGTTACAGGTTCATGCCAAACACGAGTCTGGCACTTCGAATAAAACAGACGGCAACTTTGAACTGCCGTCTGTTTTATTTTTTCTATGAGAGTGCTATGGTCCAATGTAGCTTTGCCGCCGCGACTCGAAGGCATCGAAGTAGTAGGTGCCACTCGTCCCAGCATCCATGCCTGCTAACGCTCCCAACCTCGCGCGATCGATCCGCCAGGTGTCGTTGTCTACTCCTGTCACATCCGCCTGTTGAACCCCATCGATCCATAACGTCAGTCCACCATTATTGGCTCCTGCTCCAGTCGCTGCTCGCCAATCCACCTCAATCGCATGCGGTGCATCGCTGATGTTGAACCAGTTCGTGACTATAAAGGCAGAAGCATCATTCAATAACTTTCCTCTGATCTGGTACACACCCACAGAGTTGCGGAATTCCACTTGAAACACATCAGTAGATGTGCCCATAAAGCCTTTGAAGATAAAGTGTGCATCTCCGCTGACCATGGTGATCGAGTTCGGGTCAAAATGGAAGTGAGCGCGGTAACGCGCCTCAGTGTTAGGACTGTCGTCCGTGACATAGATCGTGTTGGTGTCATCAACCACGGCTTGCATGCCTTGAGTTCCAACGAGTGCGGCGGAGGTGCTGACGCTCAAATCACCCAAGTCATTAGTATTAGCTGTCCAGGCCGAGAAGTTGCCCGACTCGAAGCCATCTTTAAAGATCACATCTGATGTGCCGGGTGTGCTGGTTATCGTAGGTATCACTGTCGCTGTGGAGGTAGGTGTTCTAGTAGGAGTATTTGTTGATGGTGGGTTGACATAGTGGTCTACTTGAGCAGAATCTCCGTCAACTGATGCTGTAATTAAATGGCCAAATGGATTGTTGAACGTGAGTTGGCTGCTGCAAATGCTTGATGACCCAGCGTCTGCAGTAATACACGATGTGCTTCCTTCATCACTAACGATATTTACAGTTACATTTCCAACAGGTCCTCCACCAATGTCACTCACAGACACCGTTATTGTTACCGCTTGCCCAGGATTGGACGGAGAAGGTTCATGACTAAGGATTCTCACTTCAAACACGCCCATCGGTGAAGTGGGTGTTTTGGTTGGCGTAAACACTGCAGTTGGGGTTTTCGTTGGAGTGCGCGTTGGCGTGGATGTATTTGTAAAGGTAGACGAAGGTGTATACGTGATGAAAGTGGTTGGCGTGCGCGTTGGAGTAAGTGTTTTGCTCGGTGTAGCAGTCACTGTGGGTGTGTTCGTTGGTGTATTCGTTGGAGCACCTGGTGTGTTGGTCGGTGTGGTACCAGAAGCCAGGAAGTTGAATGCATCCACATCGTTGGCAGATAGGCCCCACGTGCTGCCATCGAAATAAAGGGTGGATGAGTAACTACAGGTCGTCACATCTCCCGGTGAAAATGAATTGCAGTAAAAGATATCTTCATCCGCTCCCGCAACACCATTAACCGCGAAGTTGTCCGCCGTCGAAAGATAGATCTTTCCATTCACAACGTCCAAGGCATCCACATCTTCGCCGCTTGTGTCGGCCAAGCCCACATCGGAGCCGTCGAAATACATCGCCCAGCTTCCGCTGGTGCCATCACCAAGGGAAGTCGGTGTGAATGCCAGTACATCCTCATCCTTGCCGGTTGTCAAATTCGGAACAGATGGATTGCCAGTTGTGGAGACCAGCACGCGTCCATCCGAGAGCAGACTAACAGAGTCGATTTTCTCAGCGGTGGTATCCAGACCCACATCACTGCCATCCAGATACATGTAGAACGTTCCAGTGGTCGTGCTGCCCAGAGAAGTCGCCTCGAACCGGACAATGTCCTGAGGATTGATTGTCAAACCATTGACTGTGATCGCACTGCTGAACGCCATCAAGATGGTATCTGAATCCACAATAGAGAAACCGAACAGATCCGAACTTCCCGCACCTACATCCGAACCATCAAAGAACAGGCTCCAGGTTGTACCATCAAAGCGCAGGATATCTTCATCGGCTGATGTGACACCGCCAATCGTTTGGTTGCCTGACAGCGAGAGATAGAGAGGATTGTATGAATAGGGTGGAGTTGAAGTAGGTGTAAAGGTATTCGTCGGAGTAAATGTTGGCGTATTGGTTGCAATGGAATTGGAGACAATAGGATAAGATTGACAACCATTGGTTGCGAGATTGATGAGGATTTGCTCGGTTCCATCAAAGGTGTCATACGATTGATGGAATGTGAATGTGATCGTGGATGTTCCAGTTGGGATATATGCAGCCGGTGAGGGAGTAAACGTGAGACTTGGCCCATTACTTGTGCCACTCCA
>DAINRK010000154.1:0-2097 GCA_036741855.1 Anaerolineales bacterium | reverse complement strand
TGGGCGTTGCAGGGATTGGAAGGATATCTTGGCGATGCAGAAAAATATCCTGCATTCCATTAGTATCACCTTGCACTAGATTAGTAGCAATGGAAGTAAATGCAACGTAATTACCATCTGAAGAAATTACTGGTGAATATGATCTTTGACTACCTTGTATCCCACTTGTACTTAGTGACACTCGCACAATATCAGTCGTTTGGCGATTATAAATGAATACATCCTCTGCACTGTTAGTATCTCCGTCTACTAGGTTGTTAGCATAGGAGGAGAAGGCCACATACTTTCCATCCGCAGTAATGACTCCGCCATATGATGCACCATTCCCTAACGAGCCATTTGAATAAGAAATAGGCCTTGTTGTGCTGGTTTGAAGATCATGCAGAAATACATCGTCTGCACCATTGTTATCACCATCTACAAGATTGGTTGCCGCAGAACGAAAGGTAACATAACGCCCGTCTGCTGAAATTGCCGCACCGTATGAGTTATTATTCCCTTGATTTCCATTGGAATTGACCGAAACTCGCGAGGTTATATTTGTTTGAGTATCGCGGACAAAGGCATCCCACAGCCAACCCGTATCTCCACTTGTCAGGTTTGAGGCTGCTGAACTAAAGACTATATAGCGGCCATCTGAAGAGATAAAAGATGTTAAAGATTCGCGATTTGCTTGTGTGCCATTGGTTGCTACTGAAATACGCGTTGTAGTTCCATTCAGTAAATCGCGCACAAAAACATCTGCATACCCATTTGTATCATCACTTACAAGATTGGTGGCCTCAGAATAGAAGATCACGTAGCGACCATTGGCAGAAATCATAGGAGAATATGAATGACTATTTCCTTGTGCGCCATTTGAAGCGACCGAAACCCGTATTGGTGATCCAGTTTGCGTGTCGTACATGAAAATATCATAACTATCGTTTGTATCTCCACTTATAAGATTTGATGCCCAAGATTCATAAACAATATATCGGCCATCTGAGGAAATTGACGGCCGACTTGAAGTATTGTTTGCTTGAGTTCCACCAGATGAGACAGAAATCCGCGTGGTTGGACCATTTTGAATATTGCGAAGAAATATGTCAGATACTCCGTTAGAATCGCCATTTACGAGATTGGTTGCAGAAGACTGAAAAACTGTGTAATCTCCATTTCCCGATATGGCTGCTAACGAAGAATCTTTATCTGCCTGCCCGCCGTTTGAATCGACTGACACGCGTACTGTATCGCCTGGTGAAATTGGCGAGGCTTGATATTCGTAAGCACCAATATCACATGCACTCCCTTGTGGACGTGCTACTCCGCGCTGGTCGGTGGATGGGCAACCACCATTAATTCCTGCATCGATCGCCGGGCTGCTCATGCCTAGTGCCATTGTTTGTGTGAGACCACCATTATTGGCTAATGGGCCGAGAAGAGGGTCGGCATCAAGGTTACCCGCTCCAGGATAACCACCCTGCACAATGCTATGTGTGACGAATGACTCCCCGGAAACATCATGGATCTCCCCACCAGAATCGCCGTACAGGATACTGTTTGCAATGCTCGGTGTACTGCCATAAGCATCGTTGTAAATTGCACCGCCATAAGTGATTGCACTGTTGCCGCTAAACGTCACATTTGTCAGAGTCGGGCCACTATTACTTTCATTGGACATTCCGCCACCGAAGGTGCTTGCCGAATTGCCGCTGAAGGTTACATTCGTTAAGAACGGACTGCTTTGATAGTTTCCCATCCCACCGCCCCACTCTGCTGAGTTTCCATGAAATGTGACATTCATCAGGCCTGAAATATTTCCAACCCAGTTAAACATCCCACCACCGGCAGTAGCCGTATTGCCCTCGAATGTTACATTTGTGAGGGTTGGGCTACTGTACTCAAAATTTTCCATCCCGCCACCTGTGCGAGTCACTGTATTGTTCTTGAAGACAACGTTTATCAGGATTGGATTGCTGTAGTTCTCATTGCGCATCCCACCCCCCCCACCGACGGCTGAGTTATTTTGGAAGATAACATTTGTCAGCATCGGCTCACTAGCGATCGGTGGAGAATTGTATTCTCCACTGCTATACATCCCACCGCCCAGGTCAG
>DAINRK010000153.1:5464-9064 GCA_036741855.1 Anaerolineales bacterium | reverse complement strand
CCAGTACCCTGGTATAGCCCCTCCTTAAAAAATCATTGCATATAGAGTAGATCCTCTCATAAATGGAGATGTCACAGTGCCTTTCTCATTTGAAAGGCAAATCGCAAACGGGCTTGCTGATTATGCAAATAACTTAATAGCCTATGAATTTTATGTCTAGATCAATTACTGATGTATTTATCCCGCCTGTGATTTATTCAGTTTTGAAGTTTGAAAGAAAAGGAAGTATAGGTCGAATTCGCTAAAATAGTCGCTGCTGTTGATCGTTTGAGTCTGGTAATTCCTCCCCGCCAGCAATTTTATGTGCCCATCGAGTTGGTTCAGGTAAACGGTACCCGGCTATACAAGCCAACACAAATTCGGTGGCATGTTTAACGTCAATCAAATGGCCAGGGGAAATATAAAGCAGATTTGTTTTCTCGCGTGAACGCAGGACCGTTCCAATCATATGTCCATTTTTATCAAGCAAAGCTGCCTGATCGCCTCGTTTTGGTCCTACCTCTTCATGGCGCCCATATAACCTCGACTTTGCCACGCCAATCGTCGGACGTTCAAGCCATAATCCCATTTGTGAAGCAATTCCAATTCCGCGTGGATGAGCAATGCCTTGTCCATCGAACATTAGCATGTCTGGCTTGTTTTGTAATTTATCCCAGGCAGCCAGGACCGCTGGACCCTCACGAAATGCCAGCAAACCGGGGATATATGGAAAGACCAAGGGCGCGTCCGCTGTGGCTGCTTCGCGCGGGGTGAGATCGGGATAGCGTATTACAACTATCGCCGCATGAGCGGTATCTGTTTTGATGCTGATATCCACACCACCGATCGAGCTAACTTGCCGATTGTCCCAATGAAGAAGGATGTGCTGTCTCAAATCCGTTTGGATGCGAATAGCCTCCTCTGCGGAAAGATTCCAAGCATGCAAATATAAAGACATTAAGTCTATAATACACCAAAAGAGGTATGCGTAATGAAGGCTTTCATAAATCGATTTGGCATTTATATTCTTGTTTTGATATTCCTCATTGCCTGCTCAAGTAGCCCAACGCAAACAGCCATGCCTGCTGCTTCAGCCACGTCTATCTCTACATCTGTTCGTGTTACCGCTACACTTACACCCACTCCTTCACTATTGCCAACGGCGACCGCTACGCAAAAACCTCTTGTTCCAAGTTTCGAACATATTGTCATCATAATGTTCGAGAACAAAGAGTTCGGGAGCGTGATCGGCAATTCCCTCATGCCCAATTACAATAAGCTAGCGCTCGAGTACACGTTATTAACACAATATTACGCAGTCACACATCCGAGTTTGCCGAACTATATTGCTCTTATGGGTGGTGACACGTTTGGTATTGATGTCAATTGCAATGATTGTTTCATCAACGTACCAAGCTTGCCTGACTATATCGAAGCCAGTGGGCGTACCTGGAAAACTTATCAGGAGGACATGCCGGAGCCATGCTTCCTTGGGGATAAAGTCAACTACGTTCAAAAGCATAACCCTTTCATTTACTTCGATCCAATCCGGCTGGACGCTGCGCGCTGTGAGCGGAGCATCGTCCCACTTACCGCGCTTCAAACAGACATTCAAGCTGGCGCGCTTCCGAATTTCCTTTTCGTCAAACCCAATCTTTGCAACGACTCTCATGACTGCACGCTCGATATTTCCGATGCGTGGTTGACAAACCTTCTTGGATACCTCGTTCCCGCTTTGGACGCGACGGGCGACTCTTACTTTATTGCCCTGTTATTTGAAGAAGGGCAGGGAAATCATTCCTGCTGCGGTTTGCCACTTGAAGCCGGTGGACGTGTGCCTGTTGTTATCTATTCCCCGCTTGTCAAAAATGGTTTTGAAGACTCCACTCCCTATACCCATTATTCACTATTGAAAACGATCTCCGCCGCGTGGGGCTTGCCGTATCTTGGTCACGCAGCGGAGGATAGTCATAAGCTTATCATAGAGCCGTGGAAGTAGAGTCATGTCACTGCGCGGAGGAAGGGAGTAACGATGACACTTGCACCCGATTTGCTAAACAAATCGTGCGTTCCCTGGTACCCCCGGCCAGGACAGGTGTGGTGCAGTGCGGGTGAGCAATCCCCTCGCCGTGGAGGAGATTACCTGGCTTCAAAGATCATATTCTTAATTCTTTCTCTCAAAAAACAGGAGCAATGTACTTCCATATTTTCGTTGTTCGAACTCTTCCAAATTTTCAAGCAGTAAAGTTTTGTATTCCTTCGGGTCAAGTTGCACCATTACCCAACCATCGCCACTCAGCCAACCCAAATTTTCATCCAACAATTCCAAAGCCTTTGCCCACATGTCTTTATATTGCGGCGGTGCGATATAAATATATTCAAATTGCCTGTCGGGTGTCCCACATAGAAGTGTAAACGCGTCCCCCCTGCGGATCTCACATTGTTTTGAAAACCCACACTGCTCCACATTGAACTTGATCGTTTCAACGGGTGCGCGATTCGAGTCTGTAAAACGCACAAATGCCGCTCCTCGACTCAGCGCTTCAATTCCGATTGCGCCTGTGCCGCCGAACAAATCCCACCAATGCGAGTCGATCACGTCACCTGCAAGGATGTTGAACAAGGCCTCTTTCACGCGGTCAGTTACAGGGCGCGTAGTGTCACCTGGTACAGATTTCAACTTTCGTCCTTTTGCTTTGCCCGCGATGACTCGAAGAGTCATATTTAATCCTGTCCCTTCAAGAGGGTGTTAGAACTGAGGTCTTGGCTGTGACCATATTTCCATGCGATGCGATCACCGGGACAACACATCCCGTGCCAAGAATGAATCGTTCGCCGCCCGTCTGCTGGATGGCATCCAGCGCTTCTTTTTGGACCTCAACCTGATCTCGATAAACCAACGTATCCTGTCTGATGCCTCCGCAAAGGACTCCGGCGAAAAGCTTTTGCGCTTCGGCGAGCGACGGATACGATTCGCGGTCATGCCAGTTCACGATCTGGAAAGGAAGTTCATTTGTTAATTCAAAGTGGACTCCATGCCCGTGCAAGTGAAGCATATTGCACCAGAGGCTTTGCGCAGGTTCAATTACCTGCACATCGAAGATCAGTCCAAATACTTTGTATTCTTCGTAACTCAGGATTTTGGCCTGTGCATGTTGAACTGCATAGAAGATGCCATCGATTCCTGTTTCGCGCGCGGCTTCCACAAAGCGACGCGTCGTCTCTGCGATTGTTCTTAGCCCCTTTAGTACTGAGCTTGGACGATCACGCAAATGTTCCAGTAGCATGTCTTCTCCAGCCAAATTCTTTGCCTGTGCCAATGGACTGAAGATTGTCTGGAGCAGGGGAGTGTCTGGGCTGAGTCCAGTGCGGAGTAATTGGAGGCAGGCTAGCTGTCCAGCGAGATGCGGCGCTGTTGGGTCGAGTACTTGCAGGCTTTCCCAATCACGCGGACCATCGATCACGCGTGTTGTATATCTTCTCGTCCCTTCTGTATCGCCGACCCATTCATCCTGAACGCCCCAATCTTTTACGCAAAAGGAGGAGGCTGGCGTGACTTTGACAAGATCGAAATCATAATTACTTTGAAAATGCAAAGTAGCGTTTGCCAGCGTTTCAGGA
>DAINRK010000153.1:0-5454 GCA_036741855.1 Anaerolineales bacterium | reverse complement strand
CTGGTGGGTGATCTAAAACTTCGCCGTTGATGGCAGCCTGGATTCGTTCACGATGTGTGGTCATGGGATTTCCTTAATGATGCAAAAGACTGCGTCGCCGCGACCGATTTGCAAAACGGTGGGTGCATCTCTGAATACTCTACGATCTTCGTTTGTCCGCGTGTTGACAAGAACATAATCACCTGATGTGACTTCACTCATTGCGCCGCGCAGTTCACGGACGTTTGTTTTGACATCTGCATAGTACCTGGCAATATACGCTTCACGATGAACAAAAAGATTGAAAGGCTCATCTAGTCTTTTGTCAAGCTTCTCAACTGATTCTTTATAACAAGTTAACCAATAATCAGTTTCATAATTTCGAAAAGCACCACTTGTCCCGCCGACAAATGAATTGTAATAGGTATATTCATATGGATGCAGATTAACTATTCCAATCAGTCCCGGTAAAAGCACGATAAGAATAAATCCTGCGCGTAGCCACAACCGTGTGATAACCCTAAATAGATATTCAAATGCAAAACCAATGAAGACAAAAATTGGTGGAAGAATAAAGAGGAAATGTCTGAAACCATCATACATCGAAGGCCTGCGGATGAGCACATAAGCGATGAGAATAACGAACCAGAGTAGCGTGAGTGTCAGTGTAATTATCTTGTTGATCTTCAGCGGTGCGTGATCAGTAATTAGTTTCCAATAGCCGGTAATTATTCCTATGACAAATAGCATCCAGACAGGTTCGGTGAGTGTGGTGGAAAGCATGAAAGGGAAGTATCTTCTTGGCAAGTCACCCGCCCGATACACCTCTCCGCCAAATAAGACGGAAAGAGTTGTCGGGTTATCAGACATTAACTTTAGGACTTCCAGGAATCTTGAAATAGGATTTTCCCAAAGATAGGGCCAGGTAATGAACATTGTCAAAATCGCAATCAGCATGTAGGCAATAAGCATTAACCACGGAGACACGGAGGGACGAAGGCTCTTTTCTTGTATGACTCGGATAATAAAATAACCAAAAACTAAGAGCCCAGCTAAGGGACCCAGAACGCGTATGGCAGTTGTGATTCCCAGCAAAGTGGCGGGAATAATTACACTAACCAATTTTTGGTGGCTGTTTTTTGTATTACTGCTGAGATCATCCACCATCTCAAACCCGAGACAAACTGAGCCGAGAAAAAAGACGAGAAAAGGAGGATCCTTTGGATTGATGAAAGCATGTCCCCAAAGAAGAGGCTGCCAGGCAAATAATGCAGATGTGACGAGTGCCGCGTTGGGGCTAATCCAACGCGTGGAAAAGCGATAGAGAAAATAGACGCCAAGCTGAAAGAAAAGGAAATTGACCAAATGCCAGGCCGAGGCAGAGTCCAGACCGAATGCTTCAAACAGATAAACTGGTTCGCGCGCGAGGATTAAGTAAGCAGGTCCGCGAGTCTTGTGGTCATCCCCGCTGATGCCATAGGAGTTGGTTAAATCGAAGTGTCCACTAAACCATTCTTTTGGGGAATAGGCGTACCCTAGCGAATCGGCGTAACTGTAAAAGAGAGGTTCATCCCACGAGAGTCCATAATCGCGGAAAATGAACAAGCTAATGATAATGTTTGCGGCTAATAAAATATAAATCGGTTTTTCAAGCAGCCATTTTGAATCGGAGTTCATAGCAGCTTGTTGCCGACGACATCGAATGCTTTGATTTCCGCTGCGGCGCTTGGTGTATTTGGATATTCGTCTGCAAACAAGGTCCAGAGCATGCTATCGCTTTTGCCACCGTTTGCGAACGCAAGTCGACGACGCGTGGCTTCATGCACATAACCAAGTTTGCGCGGGACGGCGGCGCTGGCAAGATTCTCAACAGCACAATGGATTTCCATACGCTGAACGAGATAGAGCTCAAATGCCACCTTCGTCAATGCCGCACTTAACTCTGTGGCGAGCCCCTGCCCGATGAAATCTTTATGAATCCAATAACCGATTTCGAGTCCCTCTTCGCCGATTCGAGTGTGCAACCCTGACCCTCCAAGCACGCGCGATTCATCAAGGTTGAATATGCCGTACACGTAATCCTCGCCACGATCAAAATTGGCGCGAAAGTATCGTATGCGATCGATTTTTGCTTCAACAGGTTCAGGTTCATTCGCCGCCCAGGGAATGAACGGAAGCAGATGCTCCTTGCTTACAGCCGCCGCCTCCTGCATGAGCGGGGAATCTTCAGGTTGCCAGCAACGCAGAACGAGTCGCTTCGTTTCGATACGATAAGCAGGTTTTGAAATTGCAGGACCACTCATTTTTTCTTCGGTGCTTGCTTTGCGCGCTTTTTCGATGCAGAGTTTTTGCCAAATCCACCCAATAGCAAGGTCAACTCTTTTTCCTCGCCCAATTGTCCTTTGAAATATTCGTTCATGAACTGGGAGCGGCGCAATCTCAAGGCCATCGGAGCAACGGCTTTGAGGTCGGCGGTGGCCACTTCGTCACGTCCATCCGCCGCGGCGTAGGCGCGTGCAGATTCGAACCATGTGATCTCGGCTCGCAGTGAATCGATTCCCATTCTCTGTACCAACTTGATCGCGGGATTTGCAACTTTGTCTGGTATCACGACTTTTTTGACGCGTTCGCGCGCGCTAATGATCTCAGACGCGGCCGCTTCCATCTCATCCGAAAACTGTCCGATCATCTGACGCGGATTCGACAGATAAGCCTGCACCCTTCGATACGCCTCCAGCCTTTCAGACGCCTCCTCGAGTCCGCGCACAAGGACGCGCAGGCCAAACCGATCCAAAATTTGTGGGCGCAACCTGCCCTCTTCAGGATTCATTGAACCGATCAATACAAACCGAGAACGATAGGTCGCGACGATAGGTCCGCGCCGAACCGTGTAAGATCCCTGTGCAGATGCATCAAGAATTGAATCAATAATGTCATCACCAAGCAGATTGATTTCGTCTATATACAGGAGATTGTGATCTGCCTGTGCCAAAATCCCGCGACGGACCCGCATCCGTTCGTGCAGCGCGATACGTTCATCAATGCTACCGACCACATCATCTATCCGTGCGTTAAGCGGCAATTCGATCAGGCGGACCTTATCGGGCGCGGTCAACGGCTGACCTTCACCATATTTTTTTGCACAATCAGGGCAAACGGCATCAATACCTCCGGTTTCAATGTCTTCCGGCAGGCATCCATATGGACAGGTACTTCGTTCCACTTGTGGTAGAAGATCCAATAGACTACGGACAGCTGTAGTCTTTGCAGTCCCGCGCGGGCCAATGAGGAGTATCCCACCGATGTTTGGATTGATGAGACCAAGAAGTAAAGCCAGCTTCATTTCATGCTGACCGACAATGGCCAGATATGGAAATGGCAGTGCCTCCGTGATGCGCCCCTCTTCTGGAGTCAGAGGCGGAAGAGATTTACCCGCGACGAAATCCACCAGTTCGCGCAAACTGCGAATGGGATGTGCCATTCTTTCCTTAGGTTCTTGTTGGGTGACGTCAGGTTCAGTCATGATTATTGAATATCGCTGCGGCGAACAGTGCTGCTCTAAATGAGCTTCCTAAGATTGTCTCTCTTCCAATCTTCTTTTCTGCCGTTCTGCCGCCTGTTCCATTCTCTGTTTTTCCTCTTCAGTTTCTGCCTGCAAAGGTGGCACTTGGGTAGGCCTGCCCCGATCGTCCAATGCCACGTAGACCAGATAAGCAGTATTCGTGTGCGTGCGCTTTCCGGTAATAGGGTTTTCTGCCACCACATGTACTTCGGCCTCCATCGATGTGCGCCCCGCATAAGAGACCTCTGCGTTTAAGATGATCAGATCTCCAAGGCGGATGGGACGGCGAAATGTCATCGAATCAATGGCCACGGTGACAACTTTTTTCTGCGCGTGACGCATACAGGCCAGAGCCGCGGCTTCATCCACTAGTTTCATAATCCAGCCACCATGAACGTTACCCAGAAGGTTGGCATGTTCGGGATGCATCAACTGGGATAGGGTGACGCGCGACGCACTAACAGGTTTGGGCGGGAGGGCAGAAGTCATAAATTGGTCAGTCCATATCTTCTCGAAGTTCGCCGCTATCTAGAGTATGAAGTCGCTGTGGTTCATCAGCCAGAACATCGATGAGGCTGTGAGTGAGATCGGTCATCAACCGCGCTAAGGGGACAGAAGCCGGAGTGGAGATCTTGCCGGGCGACGCTGGTGGCTTTAGGCGCGGTTTAAGCGTATTTGTTGCTCGCTTGCGCACAATGCGAGGATCGTTTGTCAGAAATCCTACGTAATAACCCATTACAGAGTAGACTTCCCTTTGGGGAGTAACCCATCCAATCCATTCACCGCTGCGATTGAACAAATATGGAAATGTCAAAAATGCTTCAGCTTCACCATTCGAGGAATAAATGGGAATAATCCGTTGTTGATTCTGTGACATGGGCGGATCCCTCTTAAGTTTAGTCTATATCATTATAAGTCCAATAGCGGTTAATGAAAAAATTCCAGATCATTACAAAGCCGATGGCGAGCCCCAGTGTCGCATTCTTTGCAATGATTTGGGCGGTGTCTGCAGACCAATCCGTCATCCCTCGGAATATACTTTCCATGGGTGGTTCAACATAATGGAGGATCGGTATGCGAATCATAATGCCGGCAGTGTTTACAGCGACAAACATTCCCAGCTGGTGCAGGATGTGCCGTGATCGAGATTCGGGATACGTCCACAGACGATTTCCGGTGAAGTTATTGATGACAGCACACAAGAACGAGATCGTCCCTGCATAGACCAACCGCATGGTAAATAGCCGGGTCAGGAGATTCATGATTCCAAAATCAAGCACCGAGCCCACTGCACCAACTGTGGCAAACTTTACAAACCGAACACGTTCTTTATCGTCGTTAAAAATCACTCGAGTCCCAGTTTTTTCTTGAAGTACGGTACGGTCTTATGAATGCCTTCGTCAAGCGTGACCGTCGGTTCCCACTTCAGGATTTCGCGGGCCCGCGTGATATCTGGCTGGCGTTGCTGCGGATCACGCACACTGCGCGCATCTTTGACATAGGTGATACCTGCCTGGTTACCAACAATCCGATTGATCGTTTCAGCAAATTGAAGAATAGTCATCTCATGTTGGTTACCGATATTGACCGGCAGATGTTCGTTTGAGTAGAGCAGTGTAACGATACCCTCGATCAAATCATCAACATAGCAGAAGGAACGGGTCTGGCTTCCATCCCCATACACGGTGAGTGGCTGACCAAGCAAAGCCTGTTTTAACAAGTTTGGCAGAGCGCGGCCATCTTCCAAATCCATACGCGGACCATAAGTATTAAAGATACGCACAATACGAGTATCCACTCCATGTGCGCGGTGATAGGCCATGGTCAACGATTCTGCGAAGCGTTTGGCTTCATCGTAGACGGCGCGCGGTCCGGCAGGATCCACATTACCAGCATAATCCTCCTTTTGTGGA
>DAINRK010000152.1:0-9065 GCA_036741855.1 Anaerolineales bacterium | reverse complement strand
AAGAGAAATACCAGACCGCGCCAGTAACGTTGTGAGAATTTCATAGAAAGAAATCACTCTCAGGGCAGTAATCAAACACACAGCCTAGTAAATTATATACCACCCTTCGTGATTAGGATACAAACTGCACTTGCACTTACATTATGAAATTGAGAGGTTAAGTGCCATCTATTGGCTCACTCTACTAGTCAAATCCACTTTGTTTTTGTCGCCGTAATAACTCGTACTTATTAACGAGGTTCAACTACAAGTTTGATAGCAGTTCTTACCTTTTCATCGATCGTTACGTCCGCGAACTCAGGAACGCAAACCACATCAATTCCATCGTTCCTGAGATAACCGGTTGCAAGTACCAGCGCCTTCACCGCCTGATTGACCGCTCCAGCACCAATCGCTTGCACTTCCGCCCGTTTATGTTCTCGGACTACCCCTGCAATCGCCCCGGCAACTGCAGACGTACGGGAGTTTGCAGAAACCTTGATCATATCCATGGCGAACCTCCCAACAATGTTAAAGAGGGACAGACATAAAAGATTGTACAGGATTTACATTATAGATTCAAGTATTTATATAAACATAAGTTAAGAATCGTAATAGTAGTAGGTACTGTGGAAAATGTGGATAACATTAGATAATGTAGAATTACACCCACATATGGGATGACAGTCAGCGACTCACTCTGGATGTGCTGACTGGCTCCGTTAACGGAACCGGCTTACACTGTGGAAAGAATTCGGATAACCTATCCACAACTTTATCCACAGGAAATATCCATCTCCGGTCCAATCCATATCTTGGAGAATCTGTTTTTGGGCGTCCATATATGGGGGTGCAATTTCCCGCAAAATTGAAGGTCTTTAGGGACTTCTCCACATGAACCCACACTTATCCACAAATAAATGGGACTTATCCACATAACCTTGGTCTAAATAACCACCCATGCATGTAGTTGATCACCCAAATGTGCTAATCATTTTTAGTATGAAGAGAGTCAATCCACAAATAAGGGCTCAGGCTCACCAAGGATAGGCAGTGGACTGTGGATATATACATCCAGAAACGCGCCTACCGTAGCCAATTGCTCGCGGAAATTCCAGATAAACAGGGAGCCACGCCAATAATTACGGTTATTTGCCTCCACACCATAGGCATTCAGCCCCAGCGCGTTGCACAGGAATAGAGCCCGCGGGAGATGGAATTTCTGAGTCACCAGCAACGCACTTTGCACCCCAAATATGGCTTTTGCCCGGTAACATGTGTCATAGGTACGCCTTCCTGCATAATCCAGAGCTATGGCATGATCCGGAACACCAAGTGAAAGGGCATATTGGCGCATAGCCTCCGGTTCATTGTAGTACAGGACACTATTATCCCCGCTCATCAATAATTTTTCAATCTTGCCGCTGAAGTAAAGGCTTGCAGCAGTTTCAACGCGGTCGCGCAGAATCGGAGTAGGTGTTCCATCCGGTCGCAACCCGGCGCCGAACACAATAGCGAGCCGTTCGTTGGGTGCATCATCCTTCTGGTAGATGCGGTTCATGGAATAAATGGTGGTGATCAGCCGAGGCAGGAGCGTTCCAAGCAGCCCCACTGTACCGAGGGCAAGAATAAGATGCCGGAGAAGCCGAAAAAAGCGTTTTAACATGGATTGAAATTTTACTGCCTGTTTCATTAATTGCAACCTTTGAAATAATTCGCATAAGAGCTTTTAATATTAACAATCTTGTAAATGAGGATTTTGTTACAGGGGCTTGAAATTTTCGGCGAACTGGTTATACTATATATAGTTCTGAGGGTGCTCCTCAGACGAAAACTTTTTTAGAAAGGAATTACTACCATGTTATTTGCACCAAAGGAAAAAGGCCAGGGCCTCGTCGAGTACGCGATCATCCTCGCGCTCGTCGCTATCGTCGTAATTGCTGTTATGCGTTTGCTGGGACCCAAGATCGGCAATACCTTCAGCACCATCGCCAGCTCCCTGCCGTAACTCGCTCGTAGGAGCAACAAAAGTCCCGTCACTTTGGCGGGGCTTTTTTGTATCACAATTTGGGGGTTCCTCTCTATCTTAAAACTAAATAGGATGCACCTGAGGAGGCACTCAGGGAAAATGGCCCATTTATTTGAAAGGATTCTTTTATGTTATTCGTTTCAAAGGAAAGAGGTCAGGGCCTGGTCGAGTATGCGATAATCCTCGCTTTTGTGGCGCTTGTTGTGATCAGTGTTGTACGCTTGCTCGGTCCAAGAATTGGTAACACCTTCAGCACTATTGCGAGCTCACTGCCGTAGGTTGGTCCTAAGATTCAAAAGAGCCTGGTCGAAAGACCAGGCTCTTTTGGACTCCCTCATCTCTAACCAAACACGGAACCCTCATTTCACAAGTGTAGAAAGATCAACCCTTGACTCATCCAGGTAAATATGGAACTCTTCATAGTAACCGTCATTTACTGGCTCGATTTCATCGATATCATAAGCGGTTTTGAATGCGGTTTTGCCAGCCTCGGTTTGCAGGATGGCGGGAATAATACTTGCAATCTGATCACGCATTTCCTGTGGCATGTTTGTAGAAAACGCCAGCACTTCATAGGGAATAATATCCGGGATGCGCCAGATGACAATGACCTGTTCCACGAGGTCTGGGTATTCATCTTCAAGGGATGGGAACTTGCGCGCGTCAATATAAGTGGCCCCAAAGTCACAAATTCCAGTTGCATATAAGGAGCGAACTACAGTGGGATGGCCTCCTACGAAGGCAGCCGGTCTTGTGTTCAGTTGATACATATTGAGGTAGCCAAGAGGAATGACATACCCTGAGGGCGATGTTTCATCACTCCAGCATGGTTTTTTATTTGCCAGTTGCGTAAGGGCGATCCTTGCGTCTGAAATGATGTTCGTTTCATTCAAAGGGTTGAAATAGGATTTGAATCCTGAAGCACGTGCTGCAATGAATTGGGCACCATATTTGCCTGCGCCGTCTCTTAAGATGGCAAAGGAGGCTTTCACCAAATCTCTTCGATAGGCAAGTTCATAGGCATAAGGCTCGAGAAGAACGATGTGTGCATTGCCATTTGCGAGGGCATCTACAAGCGCAGTATACGAATCGGGAACAATCGTGACGACGGCATAGCCCGTCCGTTCTGTGATCTGAGCGGCGATCTGTTTGACAGCGTCGATCTTTTCCTGCGAGTTGGCGGAAGGAGGCAGAGCAAGGATCAACGGATTTTCAGCGAGACCAAGTTGTACCGTAGATGGAGCCGGAAGAGGTGTATCTGTTGTTATTAATGGTATGAGTGGCGTCGCTACATTGGGAGTAGGAGTTTGGGTAGACTGCATCGTCCCAGGAATCGTTGGAATCGAACAATCCGCTAATAAAGTAGAAGCGGCTAACACGATGAGAGTAAGGAGGTTTCTACGATGATTCACAAGTTCCCCGATGAGATTATAATACGTGCATGAAAAATAATAACCTGCTTTCTTTGTTGATCCTGATCGTGATTGTTGTCGCGGCGTATTTCATCATCCAGGCTGTACGCCAGGGTGCACAAACCGCCATGGCACCGTTTCAACAAGTGAATCAGGCGAACCAGGCGTTGCAGACGCAAATGTCAAACCTGATGAACCCAACGCCCACCATCATTCCTGACCCGGTTACATATATCAATGAAGTGCGCGCACTGGCAAGGCTTGAGACGATTCAGTACAGCATTGAAAAAGTAATCACAGGTGAAGTTGGTGGCGGTACGTTTCAGGCTTTGTTCGGCGACAAAATTTTGTTCGTTGCGCATGGCACCGTCATTGCAGGCATTGATATGCAAAAATTGAATCCGGAAGATATGCGCTTTGAAAATGGGGTGCTTACTGTAAAACTCCCGCCTACGGAAATATTAATTGCCACCCTCGACAACGAAAAATCCTATGTATATGATCGCCAGACGGGTGTATTAAACAGGCCCGACCCCAACCTTGAAACACAGGTAAGACAGGTTGCCGAACAGGAAATCCTCAAAGCTGCCCTTGAGGATGGCATTCTCGAACAGGCACAGATCAACGCCGAAGCCTATTTGCTCAAGTTCTTCGCGGCTCTGGGTTATCCCAACACGATTTTTGTATACGATCAGGGATGATGTAGAGTTGGGCAGCTGCCCAACTCTACATCATCACGCGCGTTCCGTCCATGAAGGATGATTATATTTCTCTTTAACCAACTCATCCGCTCTTTTGGATTCAGATTCGGACAATTCACCCCTCTTTAGACTTAATCCCAACTGGGATTCAAACGCGTGGATAAAAGCCTGCGCGGCCATTTCCCAACTGACCGCGCGCCCCAAGGCGGCTTCCACGGTTGCAGCCCGCGTCAGCAGCCGTTTCGATGCCTCTTCCCGAGCTAATTCACTTTCAAAAACTAACGCCTGACAGATCCGCGCAAGGTTGCCGGTTAAAGGCAATGACCCATGTTGAAGCACGCCTTCCTTTTTGCGAGCCTGTGCAGAACCAATGAGTTTCTTTCCATCTACTGTAATTTCATACGTGGATGGAACTTCAAAACAGATAGGGTTGGGGGTTCCATTTCCGTCCGCTTTCCCTTCTTTCATTTCCACGGCTAATTCCAATTCTTTTATTGCTACTAACAATGCTTGTGCCAGTCGGTTATAGGATTCAAGCACTGTGCCTGCCACGCGCGGCTCATCGTTTGGCGCGATCACGGAGTAAGTTAATTCATCTGTATGTAAGATAGCGCGACCACCTGTGGCGCGGCGGACGACTTCCCAGCCTCGTGCTTTCAATCGATTTACATCCACGTCCGAAAAAGGTTGCGCATGTCCAAGCGAGAGACAGGCTGGGTCCCATGCGTACAGCCTCAAGGTCGGTCTTGATTCGTTGCGTCCAATGTACTCCAGAATAGCTTCATCTACCGCCATATTCCAGGCGCCGCGCGCGGGCGGGGTAATGAGTAGTCTCCACTGAGTCATGATCTTATTGTACTCAATAAGGTAACTCCCTACTTATCAATGGGGGAATAACGTGTAAAATTACTCTACAAGGCAGCTAATCCTCAAAATCAAATATGGTAGGTTGTCTACTAATCGGAGATATCGTGCCATTTATGAATTGAAGGAAACAATAATCTATGTCCTCGCAAAAAGAGATAGAGTTGATCCTCGCACGGCAACTAGCCAGCTATCTGACGATGCCGATCATCATTGTTGATCCATCAGGGAATCTCGTTTATTACAATGAGTCAGCGGAGCTCATCCTTGGCCGTCGTTTCGAGGAAAATGGTGAGATGTCTGTTGATGAATGGTCCATGCTATTCAGGCCAACTGATGAGACCGGCACACCACTTGCGGCTGAGTCTCGGCCGCTGCTGATTGCCCTGACTCAACATTCTCCTGCCCATCGCGAAATGTGGCTTCGGGGTCTGGATGGGGTCCAGCGCTTTATTGAAGTCACTGCTTTTCCGCTGAATGGGCAGGGCGAAAGATACTTAGGCGCAGTTGCTATCTTCTGGGAAGTAAAGGCATGAAGGTCACCCTATGGGGCACGCGCGGTTCGCTGGCGTCGCCCGGAAAAGATACTGCACGTTACGGCGGAAATACATCCTGCGTTGAAGTAGTAGGGGATGCGGGCACGGTCGTTATTCTGGATGCGGGCA
The DNA here is from genome assembly GCA_036741855.1 of Anaerolineales bacterium. Lineage (GTDB taxonomy): Bacteria > Chloroflexota > Anaerolineae > Anaerolineales > Villigracilaceae > Defluviilinea. The sequence continues at coordinate 3,415 of DAINRK010000152.1, read as the reverse complement.
CTGGACTCCGAGGGCTGGGCCTATCACTACCTCGCTCATTGCGTCGTGTCAATCTTTTGCTCACTCATTTGCACATGGACCACATCCAGGGACTTGGTTTTTTCGGCGCGCTTCGCAATCCCGAAATCGAAGTACATATCTGGGGACCTGCCAGTACTACCCTTGATCTGCGTTCGCGCCTGACCCGCTATCTATCTCCTCCACTGTTCCCTGTGCACCTGCGTGAGCTTCCTAACACAATCCTCCACGAAGTTCCCTGTGAAGATTTTGAGATTGAAGAGTTCCGTATTTCCACTGCTTTGGTGTGTCACCCTGATCCGACCGTGGGCTACCGGATCGAGTCCGGAGATGCCGTGATCACTTATTTACCAGACCACGAGCCTGCCCTTGGCGCGAAAAAGTTCCCGCTCAGCCCAGATTGGACCTCAGGGTATGAACTTGCAGCTGGCAGTGATATCCTGATTCACGACGCACAGTTTACCGATGACGAATATAAGACGCGGGTGGGTTGGGGGCATAGTTCCCTGACACATGCGTTTGAGTTCGCTGAACTAGCCGGTGTCAAGTCTTTTGTCCCATTCCACCATGACCCGTCACACACGGATGATGTCCTCGATGACTTAATTAATAACTCGATTGGTTTGGCACAGCCGGATTTTTCCGTAATGCCCGGCGTTGAAGGTGCTACATTCGAACCAAGTTAACCTTGTTTGTGCACGATTTTGCGCGTACTGGGGAGTTCCAACGATGAGTCGCTGTTGACCCTTGAAATTATTATGAAAACATTGCGGAGGTAGGGATATCCCTACTCCCTAATTCGTAATCGAATTTGAGAATATTATAATGACGAATGATTTCAAATGATTTATTGACAGGGGAGAAAGCTTTCTGCATCTCTTACTATAAACATAGAAGGGATATACATGAAAATGGATCTTAAGACAAGTAAGGGGCGGCCTTCAGAAAAATCGATCGTTGGAAACAGGGGACGCAGTTCGGCGTCAGGTGCCAGCGTGAAAAATACACAGAAAAAGCGCAAAAATCCATCAGACATCCAGTTCGCGAATATTGTTGAAAAGATCAATGAGGGCTTCGTGGCGCTGGACGCGCAGATGAACTATACCTATATCAACCAGCGGGGAGGCGAACTTCTGAAGCGTAGGCCCGAAGATCTGATCGGTAAGAACTATTGGGATGAATACCCTGAAGACAAAGATACACCGTTCGGACAAGCCTATTTGCGTGCTCTTGAGACCCAAACGCCGATCGAGATCGAAGATTATTATGCGCCAGGAGACTGCTGGTTCGAGAACCGCATCTATCCATCTGCTGATGGGCTTTCGATTTTCTTCAGTGATGTTACTGAACGCAAGCTGGCAGAGGAACAATTAAGCCGAACTGCTTCATTCGATGAAGCGGTGATGAGCAATATGGGCGAAGGTCTCTATACGGTGGATAGTGAAGGTCTCGTTACATCATTGAATCCGGCAGCAGAAAAACTCTTTGGCTGGACGTTGGATGAATTGCGCGGACGGAGAATGCACGATGTAACACACTATAAACACCCAGATGGAACACCATTTCCTGCCGAAGAGTGTGCCGGTTTCCAGGTTCTTCACCACGGACAGACACTAGTAAATTACGAAGATGTTTTTATTCGCAAAGATGGTACATTCTTTAATGTGGTTTACAGTTCGTCGCCGCTGTGGGAAAACGGGAAGGTCAACGGCTTGGTAGTCGTGTTCAGGGATATCACTGAACGCAAACAAGACGAGGATGCGCTGCGCAGGTCAGCAGAACGACTGCGGCTTGCCACTCAGTCCGCACGAATGTTCACTTGGGAGGTTGATATTCGGACACGAGTTTCCAAAGTGGCTGATAACTTTGCCGAGGCAATGGGTTTTTCGCTAGATTTGATTCCGAAAGACAATGAAGCGATCCTGGAAGAGTTCATTCACCCGGAAGATACTCAAATTATTTTGGAAGCACTAACAAAAGCAGTGCAAAGTCATATTGACCTGTTTTCTGTGCAATACCGCATATTGAATCCCGAAAACGGTCAGCCAGTCTGGTTGGATGTGAACGGAAAAATAGTATATGACTCTGAAGGCAACCCCGAGCGAATGTTTGGAGTGGCCCAGAATATTACAGAAAGTAAACAGGGTGAAAACCGCCTTACTTTGCTGACAGAGGTCAGTGAATTATTACGGAAATTTGAAAATCCTTTTGAATTAACGTTCGAAGTCTCAAAAGCCATCGGCGAATTTCTTCGGGTAAAACGTTGTCTGTTCAATGAAATTGACCTTGAAAAGGACCTCGAAATCGTCCACCGTGATTATTGTAACGGTGTGGAATCTGTGGCAGGCGAACATAAAGTTTCTGATTACAGCAGCGTTACCTTTGCTGAAGTGGCGGCCGGAAAAACTGTTGTCAATACCGATTCAAAAACTGACGCGCGGACAGCAGCAGATTATGAAAGGTCTTATGCGCCGCAAGGCGAACGGGCCTATGTTGCAGTTCCTTTGATGCGCGAAAACCGTTGGGTCGGATCGTTATGGGTAAGTGATGATGTGCCGCGTCAGTGGAGCAAAGAGGAGGTTTCCCTGCTCGAGACGATTGCCGAGCACACCTGGACAGTCATCGAGAAATTGCGTATCAACGCAGCACTGAGCGAAAGCGAAGAAAAGTATCGGCGCATTGTAGAGACTGCCAATGAAGGAATTTGGGAAATCGATGGGGATACTCGTACGGTTTTTGTGAATCCTCGCATGGCAGAGATGCTGGGTTATACCGCGGAAGAGATGATGGGGCGCTCATCGTTTGATTTCATTTTTCCGGAAGAAAACGCAGACAGTGAAAGCCGGCTTGCACGTGCAAAGAGTGGTATCCCATCAAAATCCAGGGAATTTCGATTCCGGCGCAAGGATGGTTCCGAACTGTGGACGCTCGTTACCAGTTCACCTCAATTAGACACGCAAGGAAACTTCATTGGTTCGAGCGCCATGATTGCCGACATGACCGAGCGCAAGCGAATGGAGGATGAGCGAGACGAATTGTTGCAGCGAGAGCAGGAACAGCGAGCGAGTGCAGAGCAAGCAAAGGTTGAAGCTGAGCAAGCCAAAGCCGAAGCGGAACTGGAATTAGCAGAACGAAAAATGGCTGAGGCGGCTCTCGGACAGTGGGTAGAGTCGCCCCTGCCACACGAATCGCGACCCGCCTGGTTGCGATACAGCATGGCTGTTGCTATTACTGTGCTGGCTATTTTCTTGCGCGTCATGCTGCAGCCCGTCATGGGAGATTTTGTTCCACTCTCAACGCTTTATGCTGCGACCGCGTTTAGCGTATGGTTTGGTGGAGTCAGACCCGCACTGCTTTCCGCAATCATTGGCTATCTTGGGGCTGCCTGGTTCATCAT
>DAINRK010000151.1:0-9150 GCA_036741855.1 Anaerolineales bacterium | reverse complement strand
GCGTTAATAAGAAAACAACCCTGTAAATGGGCTATTTTCTTATAATGTCATTTCAAAACTTCAGGCGGGTTCTGCTTTGGCAAGCGCGTCGTGATCTGGCAATATGGATTCAGCATCATAAATAGCTGGAATGAAATACCCCATTAAGCCCACGACCGCAGAGGCCAATCCACATAGAACAATTAACAATCCCATTCCAGCTCCGGGACCGGTTCCAACCAGCCAGGCAAACGCAGCAGGAAGTCCGGTTTGCGCGCGGGCTGCGGGTTCAAGCGCAAAGTCTGCGAGAGTACCGGCGATAATGGGCGAGATAGGGTTGGTGAACCAGGCAATCAAGCGTCGGGCAGAAAAGACTCGTCCCTGTACATCAGGTGCGACTTTCGATTGCCAGATCGCCTGATTCGATCCGTTCACCAGTGGCACAATCACTGATGTGAGTGCTAATCCGGTTATCCAGACGGGCAATCCGCCGACAATTCCGATGATTGCCATACTGAGACCACCCCAAATCCAACCCAGTAGGACGCCATGCGACCGCCGCTTAAATCCACCCCATGCACTCATCAGGACGCCTCCAACCAAGCCCCCAATTGCTCCGGCGGTTTGAGCGGATCCCAACATCAAGCTGTCGTTTCCAGAACGGGAAAGAATCATCGGAGCCAATACAGTAAAGCCGATGCCTGCAAACAGATTCCCTGCGAAGAAAATCATCTGGAGGCCTAATAAGCTGGGTCGCGCAAAAATGTATTTAAATCCGTATGCCGCCTCTTTCCAAATATTTCCCTGACCTTGCGCGCCTTCCACGGTGCGATCTGGTTGGGGAATATGGACCACCATTAATGCTCCAATGGCTAGCAGGAAAGTCACCACATCAAAGAATAGAATTCCGGTAAGCTTAATGAAAGGTAATAATGCACCAGCTAAAAGCGGGGCAATCACTCCCGGTCCAGCCTCAATCAGAGACATCATTCCATTGGCGCGGCCGAGTTGCTCTTTGGGTACCATCGTTGAGATGGCAGCGGAATACGCCGGCCACTGAAAAGCCATCCCCAATCCATAAACGATAGAGGTTACATATAGATGCCAGTATTCCAAAAGCCCCAGAGACTGGAGGGCTAAAATGGCGAGCGTCGCAAGCCCGGCGCCCAAATCACTCACCATCATCATCATTTTGCGGTTATAGCGATCGATCATGACGCCAGCAATTGGCGAGATTATGAGAAAGGGCGTAATGAAAAAGACCTGCATCAGGCCTAATGCGGTAGCGCTACCAGTCTCCTGGAACATGAAGATCGTCAGTGCAAATTGACTCATCGTACTGGCGAGGACCGAAACGATCTGCCCTATCCAGACAATAGTAAAACCGAACATCCCGCTGGGACGGTTTGTTGTGGTTTGCATTTAATCTCCGATCAAAGTGTATTTGTCACGACGATTGAAAATTATTACTCAACGTAGATCTCAACGTGCTCGCCATCTTCGTCATCCGTGACGTCGATGATTTTACCAGTGACGCCAGAGCGCAATGCTTCCATCACATTCGACATATCCACGCCTTCCACTTGCGGGGCAAAGTGTGCACCAATCTTCAAGCCTGCATCCACAAGCGCAAGCGGGATCTGCACCGAGGCCTTCGAGCGGCCTGAACGCGTGTCCGTGACGCGAATCCGCAGCCAGCGCGCGGGACCAGGCATCCCTGGCATGCGAGGTGGAGGGGAACGCCGTTCGCTCAGCGCAGCGAGCAGTTTCGTGCCTTCTTCCGCGCTAAGTTTTCCTTCCTCTATCATTTTCAAAATCTTCATTCGTTCTTCTACCGATGCCATACGTACCTCCGATTAATAAATGCATTATGCAGTCGTTACCACTGCAGATTCCTCTGGCAGTACATTTTGCTTTTCATCCGCCTTGGGAAGCTTGAACTTTGCCCAAATCGGGATTACAGATAAGAATAAAACAATTGCAGTAACCATAAAGGGGAATTGAGGACTCACGCGATCCCACAACTGCGCACCAATCCACGGGGAAGGCAGCGAGATCACTCCGAGACTCGTGCTGAACAGACCAAAGGCTGTACCGCGCATGTGTGCGGGAACCGCCTTGCTGATCAATGATTGGTAGGCTGGCGTCATGATACCTATTCCAACGCCCGCAAGTCCCCAGCCTATATAATAGAGCCATTGAGCGTCACGAGGGATATTGATAAAGACCAACAAAGCGCAACCCATTAATAGCATCCCGCTTGAAATTCCCACGCGTTCACCCACTTTATCCGAGAGCCAGCCGCCGGGGATTGTGGTCAGCATCATACAAATTCCGAAAACAGACGTGACCCAGCCGATCTGCTGAAGCGAAAGCCCGCCAAACTCCTGCATATACACAGGGAGTAGATTTTCAGAAAATTGGAAAGAAACATCCCGCAGTCCATCTGTCATTAATATCCATGTGACCAGTCCACCGGAAGCAATCATACCAACCATCGTTCGCAGATTTGTTTTCAGACTGTCCAAAGAAAGCTTCTGGGTAGCAGTTGCGCCGCCTTTCGTCGCTTCGCGCGCCATCCCTAAACGCATCACCATCGCGATAAAGTAGAAAATACCTGCCACAAGCAGCATCAATTTAAAACCATAAGACCCAGCTAACCAGCCTCCCAGTGGAGGACCAACGACCGAGACAATCATAAAAATGGCTTGCGAGATTCCAAACACTTTGCCGCGATTTTCTTCGCTGGAATGTTCGGCAATGAAAGCATCAAAGCTGGGACCAACCAGCGCGCGTGCTATGGACCCCACAGCCATGGCAATCAGGAGCCATTCCCACCGATCTGCAATCACTAGAGGAATAAAACCAATTACACCGAACACGCTTCCAATCGCGATCGCGCGTAATCGTCCGAGAGAGTCAGAAATCCATCCGCCCAGGATTTGCAGAAAAAGCGGGACGATCTGCGCGACTGTAAAGAACAACCCGATCTGACGAATGGATGCACCCAAATCCTTTACATAAAGCGGCATGAACGATTGGTACATGCTCCCGCCAATATTCGCAAAGATCATGGCGGCGAGGAATAAGATCAATAATCCACTCAACAAAGGTTGTTTCTTAATTTTTTCTGTCACAAGAGCTCCAGAATCATCCGATGAAAACTCTCACGTGTTCACCGTCATCACTATCATCCACATTGATGATCAACGGCTCGTTGGAATCCCGGGTTGCATTCATCATCTGAATAATTCCATCCACACGGCCCTTGCTCATTCCTTGAAAATTGCTTCCAAACGTTCGGAAGAACCAGGCAACAAAACCCAATGGTAAAGGAAAGCCCAGCGTGATGCGCCTGGGACCATCTCCAGCTTTTGCATTGCGGCGATCCACATCAACATATAACCATCGCGAAGACCGTCCACCTGCACCAAGCGCGATCAAGAGAACACCAAGAAACAGTGGCAAAATCATACAAAAAAACCAGAAACTCGCGCCTCCATTCTGCTGGATGCCGTAAATGATCCATGCGCTGATGACCGTGATAAAAACGCCGACCCATAAGGGGATTAGAGAAAAGCGCCGCGCACGTGCCTTGATCTCCTCAAACTCGGGAGCCTCGGTACTTTCATAGCTCTGGCCTGCCCCCGTTTGAATAACTTCGATCTTCTCTTCAGCTGAGTCCCCGTCAGAGTCCAGGGCGCGCATCAAGGTTGCGGCTTCTGTTGCGGAAATTTTTCCTTCTGCCACCATTTGCAGGATTTTTTTGCGTTCCTGGGATGACATTATTTATTTCCCTCCAATGCAGCAAGTAGTTGCTCAGCTTGTTCTGCTGTGATCTTCCTTTCTGCCAGCATTTTTAAGATCGCCATACGCTCATCTTCTGAGACAGGCTCAGATGAAGGGGGCGGCGGATTCGGTACGCCTTTCGGCCCAAAATCCCAGTTCCACGGACCAACAGATGAACCATGTTTTCCGTGGCGGGAAAATCGTCCCGCATGTCGTTCTGCGTGCCGCGCCGCGCGCTGGGCAACCTCCTCCGCGCGCTTCGCCGCGCGCGCAGTGGCCTGCTCCACACGCTTGGATATGTTTTCACCAAAGCCGGACCAATCAAAGTTCAAGCCGGCGAAGTTACCAAATTCCTCCGCCGATGCACCCGCCTCTGCATTATTCGAAATACGGACTTTGCCGCCTGCATTTAATGAAATCTTGGCAGAACCATTACCTAATGTAACAACACGTTCAGTTACGTCTTCCTCTTTCGTGTCGGGCCAGTCCACATTAATTTTGTCACCGCTCATAGTAAGGGTTGCATTGGTATTTGTAGGCAAAACAAGCAAGATGTCATCACCTGCGGTAATGGAATATTCACCATCAGGTTTTGGCTCCAGATAAACAACTACATCCTCCCCCACATTAACTTTAATGTTTCCTCGCGCGCCGCGTAAAGCAAGATCATCTGCAACGGAATCCAAAGTAACGCTACCTTCCACATCACGGATGGAAACATCCCCTTGAGCGTTCTTTACATAAAGATTTTTCTTCGCATTGCGTAGACTGAAATCCCCACGAATCACATCAATCGCGATTGAGCCAGCTTCGCGGACCGAAAGATCGCCTCCAACTTCCTTTATTTCAAGATCTCCCATCACACCGCGAATCGATGCATCTTCGCTCGCCTTTCTAAGTAGTAATACTGATCCCTTTGGAATGCGTAGGGAAAGGTCATCACCACTTGATAGAAATACTTCTCCATTCTTCTGTTCGAAGCGGACATCATCATCGTCCGCTTTAATAAGCATATCTTCACCATCCCAACCTATAACGCTGAGATCACCGCCAACAGCGTCGATATTGATTTTGGGGGATGAACCAACATGGACTGATCTGGACATGGTTTAAGCCTCCTCGCCGCGCAACATGCGCATGGCTTCATCTGCAGAGATCTTGCCCGCTTCCAGGTCTTCGAGCACATTGTTCCGTTTTTCGGAACTGATCTCAATGGTTTCGTCCTTGCCTGGTTCAAAGCCGAGGGCGCGGATCACTTCATGTAAACGGTTTCGAATCGTTGGGTAGGATCCCCAGTTCGATTCCTGCTCCATCCGATTGATCTTCCCCTCGCATCGGACGAAGGTTACGATAAAATCAAGCTGCTCAGCAGTAAGATGTGCGATCGGTCCGCCCGTGAAGCGACCTTCAATGGATGTATCACAGGACGAACAATGTAATTTTGTAACTTCCAATTCCGCGCTGCAAACAGGACAACGAGTCGGTGCGGCAAACATAAGGACCTCCACTTAATCTGGCTTGTAATAATGATACTTCACGCTTTAAAAATTCTGGATGCATCTTGAAGAGAATCCAGCCTGCGAACCCGGGCAGAAAAGGAGTTTTGCTTTTTGAGTTTTTCGCCAGAACGGACCATCCAGCCTCCCAGCAGGTTCAGGAGATAAGTGAGACCAGACCTGGATTTCATCATCTCTTCTTTGAGAATAAAAGCCTGATCTCTTTCAATTTTCTGCAGGTTCAATTCATATAAATGATCAGGATTCACGTAATTCATACTATATCTCCTTAATCTCAAGAATTTTGATCGTAGAATCAACTTTCTCAAGGCTACAATTACATTTCATGACGTAATTATACGTATTGTTTATATTTTGTCAAGTGCAAATAAATAATGTGAATATAGAAATTAAGATATTTAAAGACAGGTTTAAAAACCTTAATTTTCCTATACTTTGGAGCATCTATGATCCGTTCGTTATACTATTTCCCAGGACAATCGGTTCGTAAAGACATTTCTCCCCAGGAATTCCCTGAACTCATTCGAAATCGGCGCGGGCTTCTCTGGGTAGACTTTACAAGCGAGCCCCCCGAAACCTGCCTCCCCATCCTGCAAAGCTTTGGGTTTCATCCCTTAGCAATCGATGACGCCCTTCAGGAAACTCATGTGCCAAAATTGGACGACTGGGGAAATTATTTGTATATCGCGCTCAACTATATGGATGTTACAGAAAAGCACAATACCTGGGAAACTGAGGTAGATGAACTGGATGTTTTTCTTGGGCAAAACTATATTGTCACCCATCACGATTACCCAATCAACGCGATTGAAGAAACCTGGGCGGCATGCGACCGCGATCAGCGCAACATCCAGGATGGGGCTGATCACATTCTATATAAGATTACCGACAATCTGGTAGCGGGATATATGCCAACAGTCGAAAAAATCGACGCAGCAATTGACCATATCGAGGATCAGGTCTTTGACCGGCCCACACCTCGAACGCTGGAAAGGCTGTTTTCACTAAAACGCGTTTTACTGGCGATGAGGCGGATCGTACTTCCCCAGCGCGAGGTCTTGAACAAACTCGCCCGTGATGATTACAAAGTCATTGACCCAAAGGACCGTATCTTCTTCCGCGATATTTACGATCATCTTGTTCGATTGCATGATATTAATGAAAGTCTGCGTGATCTTGTGGGTGGCGCACTTGATACTTATCTTTCTGTAGTTAACAATCGCATGAACGAAATTATGAAGACTCTGACCATTATTACAGTTCTGTTCATGCCGCTCACCTTTCTAACTGGCTATTTCGGAATGAACTTCTTCGAACCCCTTGGCAATTTACGAAATTGGACAACAGACCTGGTGTTTTATATAACCTTGGCCATAATCTTCATCATGCCCATTGGTATGTACATATGGATGCGCCGCCGAACCTGGATTTAGACTAAAAATTATCTTTCTCACACTTGACACAGAACAGACGTTCGGTTATCATTCATAGCACAAATGAGCGAATAATGCTCAGGAGGTGCTATTATGATGGTACGCAAAAGTAAAGGCTTGGGTGAACGTCACCAGAGGATTCTGGATTTCCTTTTAGAATACCAGCGCGAGAATCGGTATCCACCGTCAATTCGTGAGATTGGCAACAAGACCGGTATCAGTTCCACATCCGTTGTCAATTACTATCTCGATCAGCTCGAAAAGAAGGGAATGATCGAACGCGACCGCAAGATTTCGCGTGGTGTGCGTCTCGCGGGCTTAAACGGATCAGTGGATACACTGCGCATACCAATCCTTGGTCCGATTGCGGCTGGTCTTCCCCTCCCTGAGCTTGATCCGAATATCAGCTACATGAATGACAGTGAGGCAAGTGCAGTGGATATTGCGCGAAGCCTTCTCCCATCGAAGGAAAAAGGCGATAATCTTTTTGCTCTCGAAGTACAGGGAAATTCGATGATCGATGCAATGATCAATGATGGAGACATTGTTGTCCTGAAACCTGCTTCAGATGCGCGTAACGGTGAGATGGTAGCTGTTTGGTTGCCACGCGATAATGAAGCGACCCTGAAATATTTCTTCAAGGAAAAGGATCGCTATCGCCTTCAGCCCGCCAACCCAACCATGAAACCGATCTTCGTCAAGAAGAGCGAACCCTTGGAAATCAAAGGAAAAGTGGTGATAGTCATCCGCAGGATCGATGGCCCGCTTGCAGCATAATAATAAGTAAGGAATAAACGAAGAGACGACCTAAAGGTCGTCTCTTTTGATTCATCTGACAAGAGAATCAGAACGTATAATTTGATCAAAAACGAGGTGTGTATGTATGGAACGATTGCACGCTTCCGCATTAAACCTGGGGTAAAGGATGAATTCATCAAAATCTAGTCTTTCGTTCTTTCTTAACGAATGATCCTGAATGGCATAATGGATTCATTCCATCGGAGACAGGTCCGGGGTCCAAAAAATGAAGCGTTGATATTAAATCAAAAAGACGGCTCACTTTGCGCGAGCCGTCTTTTGGTTTATTTGAGTTTGATTCGTCCTCTTGCTGCATGCTGAGGCGATTTGCCCATGTATCCGTTGCCACCAAATTTCTTCTTTGAATTGCTGAATGCTTGTGTGATAAGGTTAATCAACATAGGGGCAAATAGTAAGGCCAGCAATCCCAGTAAGATGACCGCGAACGTGGTCCATGATCTACTAGAGACTTCGGGCAAAACGCCACCAGGATTGTATTGTCCTTCCACAGAGGTCGCGCCGCCTGTCAAAGAAACAGTCAGGTTGCGGTTGACGCCGTCTCTGAGGGTGGAAGGGGAAACGTATGTAATTAGATGCTCGCTTTGCAGCACACGGCTCTGCTGTTGATAGAGGCCTTTTAGAGCATCCGAATCTGTTGCAAAGCCATAAATACCTCCAGTCTTTTCAGCCAAAGATTTCAGCGCAGTTTCATTGAGTCCAGTTTGCCCAACTGTGCTCACGTCACCAAAACCGATCGCAGAAATTGTCAGTCCACTCTCTCCAATTCCGGCGATCACATCATCCGCTGTGCTCTGACTCTTGTTATCCAGACCATCGGTCAGAACGATAATCGTCTTACGACCGGAAACACCTTCCAAGGCTTTTTCCGCTTCAACCAGGGCGTTGTACATGGCTGTGTCACTACCGGTTTGCAAACCGTCAATGGCGCTATTCAAAGTTGCTATGTCTGTGGTGAGAGGTTGAATAGTGTAGACTTGTGTATCGTAAGCGATCACCCCAGCCTGATCGCCAGGCTGCATCTGGTTGACATAACTTTTTGCAGCTTCCTTTGAGGCAGCGAGTTTGTCGTTTTTATCCATGCTTCCCGAAATATCCATAACAAGCATAGTCGTCACCGGAATATGCTCTTCGCCTACTTCCCCTCCGCCCTGGATATCCACAGGCTGCATCAACTGACCGTTCTCATAGATCTCGATTGCGGCCGGGTCTATGCCGACTGGCTCACCTGCCGTGTTTGTAACCGAGACATAAACTGTCACGTTCGGGAACTGGGAATTGTCCACCTGCGTAATACGGATCTGCGGTGCTTCCTCCTGGGCTGAAACTACTGCAAACGGCCACGCGCTGATCGCGATCAGCAGGATTGTCGTCATAAGGCGGTTTATTTTTAGCATGGTTACCTCTTTTCGTGGTACACCAAATCCGTATTCCCCATACGGATTCTCTGACCGTTGGCTAATTGCACACGTTCGATCTTTCTGTTATTGATGAAGGTTCCCGAAAGGCTCATATCCTTCAAGTTGAAGTGCATGCCATCGCCGCTGAGCATCGCATGTTGAGGAGCGATGTCAGGATCGGGTAATACAATCTCGGATTTCAAAGGTGAACTCCCT
>DAINRK010000150.1:0-9155 GCA_036741855.1 Anaerolineales bacterium | reverse complement strand
GGCACGCTGAACACCTTCCCAGGCAGACTGGTTGAAGGATTTATCGTTGATCTTGCCCACGTCTGTTACCAGACCCACGCAGAATGTTTCTGCGTCAGCGCAGTTCGGGGCAGCCGGTGCACAGGCCGGCAAGATCATGGCGCTAATAAGGAGCGCCGCGAGCAAAACGTACATTTTCTTCATGTTCTTCTCCTCTTCATGATGTTATGAATGATAGGGTTATCACAAACCCTTTTGCAATGTAAGTATACATTTACTTCAACCATTCGACAAGACACTCTATGAGACGGCGACAAGTATCCGTTTCACGCGAAGTTTTAAGTTGACTCCATTTTCAAGCTGCTGTCTCTCTGTTGTACGCGAAACATCATTACCAGCGCAATACTCATAAAGACTGCTGAAAAGAGCCATAGCCAGCGATATTGATTGCCCATTACGTCTACCAGAACGCCTCCGAGGGTTGGACCAAGCACGGCGGCAAGTTGTGATGACAAATAATATAAGCCGGTAAACGCACCGATGCGTGCCTCATCCCCATGGTCATATACTAGAGGAAGACTGTTGACATTCACCATTGCCCAAAAGGAGCCAACCAGAATCAGGATGATCGCGAAGGTCAATGTGCTTTGAATGAATAAATATCCAAGTAAGGTCAGGATCGCTAACCCCGTCAGGCCGACTCTAATTACGGATCCGCGCCCGAAGCGTGTACCGAAGAAGCCTGCCGGGACTGCAAAAAGAATGAAGGTAATCGTCACCAGACCTGTATAAATAGAAGCAGTACCTGCCTGCATTCCAAGTGTGAAAACGGCAAAAGATGATAACCCGGTTTCAAGCGCATTGAATGCCATGAACCAGAATAGGATGCCAAGCAATACAAAAAGACCACTTTTATCCGGGTTTGCGAAAACGATTTTCAAATTATCCAGAACGCCAGCGTTTTCCACTTTTTCTTGGTTTTTTATTTGCTCAGGTTCTTTGACAAAAATTAATACAATAACCAAAGCTACTACCATTACAGATGCACCAGCAACAAAGGGAGCAACGCGGCCGAAATTGTTAAATAAAATGCCTCCTCCGAAATAAGCAAGCAGGCCTCCTATACCGCCCATGAGATTAATAATCCCGTTTGCCTTGCTTCGGTCATCTGGCTCGAAGAGATCGCCAAGCCAGGCCACAGTTGGAGAGCGGAATAATGCCATTCCAAAATTCGTTATTAGGATGAAAACTGCCATAGCAAGAATGGTTTGAGCAACAGGGATAAAAACAAAAGCAAGCAGTGCGATTGGTGCACCCGCCACTATCCACGGCTTGCGCCTGCCGAAACGATTCCATGTCTGGTCGCTTTTTGCTCCCACCCATGGCTGGACAAACATATTAATGATGTTATCCCAGGTCATAATGAAGAGCGCGAGACTTGGAGCAAGACCAAAGCCAACGATATCTGGAATGGCGCGTCCTTCGCTCAGCAATTGTCGTTCAAAATCCGGGTTACCAGCCTGAAGAAAGATGGGGATGAATTGGTTGAATATCGGCCATATGATGCTGATCCCTAGAAATCCAAACCCAAGCAAGAATGTTTTCCCATAGTTGAATTTCATATTTCCTCCATTTGGAATAATTCATCCTGCAGTTGAACTGCTGGGTGAACGTACATGAAAAAAGAAGAAAGATATTCCTGTCATCTTTCTTCTTTTTTCAACCCACTCAAATATTTTTTATCTGCATCACTTAGAACTGCTTTTTCCAGCATATCAGGCCGTTTCGTCAAGGTGCGTAACAATGCCTGCTCCCTACGCCATCGTTCAATTTTGCCGTGATCGCCTGAGAGCAAAACCTCAGGCACGCTCCAACCGCGAAATACAGGCGGACGTGTGTAATGGGGATATTCGAGCAGTCCCATGGAATGTGAATCATCCTGTGCACCGTCAGGGTCACCAAGCACGCCTGGGATGAGACGTGAGAGGGCATCGACTATTACAAGTGCAGGGAGTTCACCGCCTGTCAGAACGTAATCGCCAATGGAAATTTCGTCCGTGACGAGATGGTCGCGGATGCGTTCATCCACGCCTTCATAGCGGCCGCAAATCAGAGCTATTCTCTCATAACGCGTCAACTCTTCTGCGACACGTTGCGTGAAGACGCGTCCTTGAGGCGTTAATAAGATAACGGGAACAGGCGTAAGCTGGCGCGAGGCGGGAAGTGGACCAAGTACCGATTCCATGGCTTCGAAAATAGGTTCAGGCTTCATCACCATCCCACCTCCGCCTCCATATGGCGTGTCGTCGGTAGTGTGATGTTTATCGTGCGTATAATCACGTATGTTGTAGATGCGTATATCAATCAATTCCCGCTGTCGGGCACGCTGAAGAATGCTGGATTCGAGATAGGGAGTGAAAACTTCAGGCAAAATCGTAAAAATATCGAAACGCATGAAGGAATTCTATCATTTTCTACCTGCACTTGCGTGCAGTGCAAGTGTTTCCCCTTTTATCCTTTGTCTTCTTAATCATCCTTTATTCTTTCATGGTAATATGAATCCATGTATTTGCCGAGAAGCAGTCGATGGAGCATGAACCGGCGTCGCAAGCGCCCAAATTATTTCGGGTGGACGATCTTTGGTCTGGTTGTGCTCTTTGGATATTTCTTTAATCAGGTGTATCTGCCAAGCCAGCCCAATCCGTTTGAGGCAACACCGACCGTCACGCGCTCTCCTGAATCGTATGTGACCGAGGCAAAAGAATTATATGAAGAAGGAAAATTGCCTCGTGCGATAGAAGCCTATCAATCGGCGATCAAGGCTTCGCCCCAGGACGCATTGCTCTACATCGCGATTGCGCGACTCCAGGTATGGGATGGTAAATATGAAGACGCCCAGGCGAACGCAGAAAACGCTATATTATTAAGCCCAAATAACTCGATGGCATATGCTGTCCATGCCTGGGCGCTTGATTTTCAAGAAGGTAAAAATGGGGACGCCAAGGACTCGATTGAAAAAGCGCTGACACTGGATCCTAACAATGGGCTCGCCCATGCTTATTATGCAGAGATCCTTGTTGATTCTCGCTTGTTCGATAATTATGCCAAAGCCGCAGAGGAATCACGTATCGCTTTGGCGCTCGCCCCCGACCTTTTAGAGACGCACCGTGCCCGTGCTTATATTCTTTCAGTAACTGGACAGGAGAATATTGAGGAAGCGATTCGCGAATATGAAGCAGCGATAGCTATTAACCCTAATATCTCCACTTTGCACATTGAGTTGGGACAAAGTTATCGTGCCCTTCAAGCATATGATAAGGCAATTACCGAGTTCACTCGGGCGAATACGTTAAATCCCACGGACTATGTACCCGATCTATTGATCTCCCGCACTCATGCCACCACTGGCTCGTATCAACAGGCCCTACAGTATGCTGAGACTGCTGTAAAGGATAACCCTACAAATCCAAACCTGCGCGGAAATTTTGGTGTAATGTATTATCGTAATTTCTTCTATGAAGAGGCTTTGGAACAACTTACACTGGCAATAAAAGGAGGCAAAACTGAAGCCGGCGAAGAGATCACTGGCCTTCCATTAACGGATTCTCCACTCGTTGTGGAATATTACTTCACTTACGGACTAGCACTGGCGCGCAACAATCAATGTGGGGAAGCCCTGCAGATCGCGCAGAAAGTCCAGGCCAATGTTGCTGAAGATGATGAGACCGCGCTCTTCGCAGCCAGTGAAATCATCCGCATTTGCCAGGAAAATCTTGATAACCCTGCAGTGAATACGCCTACGCCAGGTGCTGACGAAACACCCACGGAAGAGGGTACCCCCACGCCATGAACGTTTCACCTCGTCGTCCGCTTTTCAGTCGCAAGCCACAATCCAACATCTACCGCATGTTCCTGTGGATTCTGATGCTTTTGGGTGGAATATGGATGTTGCAACAAATCAACAAAGGTGAAATCAAACCTTTGTTTCTAGCAACTCCAACTCCCACGCGCACCACTGATTCCTATATCTTAGAGGGAGATGCGAATTTCACTTCCGGCAAACTGAACGACGCGATCACGGCTTATCAGGAGGCGGTGCGCGTTAATCCAAATGATGCCCAGACCTGGTCAAAACTCGCGCGCATTCAAACCTATTCCTCCGCTTTCCTAATTACCAATCCAGAGAAAAGGGCCCGCTTGCTCGAAGCGCTGGATTCTGCAAACAAGGCAGTTGAACTGGCTCCGGAGGACAGCACCGTGCGTGCCATCCGCGCCTTCGTCCTGGATTGGAATGCCAACTCAAACTTCAACACCAACGAGGAAGTACAGGATTATTTGTTCCAGGCGGAGCAGGATGCTATGCAAGCCTTGCAACTGGACAGCTCGAATACGCTTGCGCTGGCTTATTATGCAGAAATCCTCATCGATCAACAAAAGTGGAACCAGGCTGAGTTGCAGATGCAGCAGGCGCTCCAGCATGCAGACGCGAATCAGATGGATGTGTATCGTATCAATGCGTATCTATTGGAAACGCTCGGTCAATATAACCTCGCGATCAGTGAATACGAAAAAGCCATTGCCATCGAACCGAGCTTTACGTTCCTTTACTTGCGGATTGGTGCGAACTATCGCCGCCTTGCGTTTGAAATACAGAACCCTGAGGCAGCCCGTCCTGTTTATGAGAAGTCACTGGAGTATTTTGACAAAGCAGTAGATATCAATAAACAAATTGGAGTGAATGATCCGGGTCCACACCTATCCATCGCACGTACATACTCGCAACTGGGTGAATTTTTTGCCGCGGCGCGCAATGTGCAAAAGGCGTTGGAGTACGAGCCAACGAATGCTGATATTTATGGACAGTTGGGAGTCATTTATTTCCGTTCACGCAACTACGAAGGTTCCATCTTTTCATTTGAGTGCGCGATACGGGGATGTTCGGGCGTGGACTCCTGTTATGGGCGCGGCCTGGATAAATGTTACCCGGATCTTGGTTTCAACGAGGTGGACGTAAAAGGCCTGGAAATTTCAGCAAACACGATTGTCTATTACTATACGTATGGCTCGGTCCTGGCCGCCTTAAGCCGCCAGCGCGCTAATAAATGTGACAAAGCAACGCAGATCTTTGACGAAGTTATGACAGAGCTCAACACAAACCCGGACGACTATACAGATGGCAGAGAGACAATAGTGAACATTGTCCAGGCGGGAGAGTCCATTTGTGATTCGTTGGCAAGAGGTGACACACCAATTTCCTCAATCCCAACTCAGACAGGGGATGTGATGTCAGATGTAACAGCAACACCAACGCCATAAATCCTTTTATATCAGAACTTTATAAGAACTCTAACATTCCTCTTGACTTGAATTTGTGAATTCGGTATCATTCATTAGCACTCTATAAGCTCGAGTGCTAATTCGTGATTATGCAGAATCTGCAAAAATACAAAACAGGAGGTCTGACGATGGCAAGCAAATTGAAGCTGAAGCCCCTTGGCGGGCGCGTGATCGTGGAACCGATCGAGCAGGAAGAAATGACTGCTGGTGGAATTATCCTTCCCGAAACCGCCAAAGAGAAACCACAGGAAGGCAAGATCCTGGCTGCGGGTCCGGGCGACCGCAATGAGGATGGTGAACGCATCCCCATGGAGGTAAAGGTTGGGGACAAGGTGCTGTATGCAAAGTATGGAGGCACCGAAGTTAAAGTGGATGGTAAGAAATTGCTCATCATGAAAGAAAGCGATATTCTAGCCGTGGTCGAAAGTTAATTGGAGGAATGAAAAATGGCTGCTAAACAACTTGTATTTTCAGAAGACGCCCGCCGCAAGCTTAGGACCGGCATGAATATGGTCGCTAATGCGGTTGGCGCAACTCTTGGCCCCAAGGGTCGCAACGTGGCTGTGGATCGCAAATTTGGGTCTCCCACTATTACCCACGACGGCGTTTCCGTGGCGAAGGAAATTGAACTCGAAGATCCGTTTGAAAATATGGGCGCGCAATTGCTCAAGGAAGCTGCGTCCAAGACAAACGATATCGCTGGCGACGGCACAACCACCTCGACTGTGCTCGCGCACGCGATTGTTAATGAGGGTCTCAAGGCCCTGGAAGCGGGTTATAACCCGATGCTCCTCAAGCATGGCATCCAGCAGGCGACCGAATCGGTCGTTGAAGAACTTCGCAAGATGTCTGTCAAGATTGATACCCGGGAAGAGATTGCTTCCGTTGCTACAAACTCCGCCGCAGATGAGTCTATCGGTGAGCTCATTGCGGGTGTTATGGACAAGGTTGGTAAAGATGGCGTTATCACTGTTGAAGAGTCCAAATCCATGGCAGATGAAACTGAGTTTGTTGAAGGTATGCAGTTCGACCGTGGTTATATTTCGGCATACTTCATCACCAATGCCGATCAGATGCAGGCCATCATTTCCGATGCTTACATTCTGATCAATGAAAAGAAGATCTCCGCGGCTCAGGACATTGTTCCTTTACTCGAGAAACTTGTCCAGATTGGCAAGCGTGAACTTGTCATCATTGCAGAAGACATTGATGGCGAAGCTCTGGCTACTCTTGTATTGAATAAACTGCGCGGCATGTTGAACGTGCTGGCTGTCAAAGCGCCCGGCTTCGGTGATCGCCGCAAAGCCATGCTGCAGGACATTGCCGTCCTCAGCGGCGGCACCGTGATTTCCGAGGAGACCGGCCGCAAACTCGAAACTGCAACACTTCAAGACCTTGGCCGCGCTGAAAAGGTTGTTGCTGACAAGGAAAATACCACCATCGTCGGTGGCAAAGGCAAGAAGAGTGATATCGAGGCCCGCATCAAGGAAATCCGTGCTGAGATCGATAAGAGCACCAGTGATTACGACAAGGAAAAACTTCAGGAACGCCTCGCCAAGTTGAGCGGTGGTGTTGCCATCATTCGTGTGGGTGCCGCGACCGAGACCGAGATGAAAGAGAAGAAACACCGTGTAGAAGATGCTCTATCTGCAGCTCGCGCGGCTGTGGAAGAGGGCATCGTGCCTGGTGGCGAAATCTCCCTCATCAACGCTGCCAGCAAATTGGATAAGATGATGAAAAATGAAGATAGTGACGATGAGGAAATTCGCGTTGGTATCAACATTGTCAAGAAGGCACTCGAAGCTCCGATCCGCAAACTCGCTGCAAATGCCGGCCAGGATGGTTCCGTTATCATCGATACGGTCCGTCGGACTGCAGCTGAGAAGAAGAATAAGAACATCGGCTATAACGTGCTCACCGACAAATATGTGGATATGATCGAAGCGGGTGTCATTGACCCCGTCAAGGTGGTGCGTGGCGCGCTGGAGAATGCTTCATCCATTGCATCCATGATCCTTACCACGGATGTGCTCATTACAGATATGCCCGAGAAGGAAAAGCCCATGCCTGCCATGCCTCCTGGCGGCGGTATGGATTATTAATCCTCCCCTATACCCCTCTCCCAGCACAGGAGAGGGGTATATTTTTAACGTATAATCGGGGCGATGTTTTTCCATCACAAATCCATTTGGATATATTTGACTCTCTTGATCGCACTCGGACTCTCCGCGTGCGCTTCATTTTTTGGAAGTGAGCCGACTTCCACGCCACAACCGACATTCACACCCGAGCCTCCTACTGCCACGCCTGTACCCATGGCATTGACCGTTAACGGAGAGGGCATACCTGTCCTTGATTTCGATGCAGAGGTGCAACAATATTTAGCATCACAAGAATCATTGGGAAAAACTGTCACTTCTTCAGATGCAACCAGTATCGTGATCGAAGACCTTGTTGCGCAATTACTCCTCGCCCAGGCTGCGCGTAACAACGGATTCACGCTTGATGACGCGGCTTTGCAATCAAGAATTGACTCGCTAGCTATGCAAATTGGTGGGGCGGAGATACTCGCAACGTGGGAATCAGAGCATGGGTACACGGAGCAGGCTTTTCGGTCCACTTTGAAGCGTGCGGCAGAATCAGCCTGGATGCGTGACAAAATTATTTCAAATGTCCCCAGTACTGCCGAGCAGGTACACGTCCAGCAAATTCTGCTCTATAATGAAGGAACGGCTCAAAGCTTTCTAATCCAATTGAATGGCGGAGCCGATTTTGATGAACTGGCATTAGAGGCTGACCCTGTTACGCTGGGTGACCTTGGGTGGGTGCCGCGAGGATATCTATTGGATGCAAGGATCGAGGAGATTGCATTCGGCCTGACTGTCGGTGAGCACAGCGATGTGATCGCAACCGATGTAGGTTTTCATATCGTAAGAGTTCTCGAACGCGACCCTGCTCGTCCGCTTTCGCCTGATGCCATTCTGGTATTACAGGAACAAGCATTGAAAAAATGGATCGAGGAACAGCGCCAACAAGCGGATGTGATCCTTGCGCCACAGTAGTTTCATAATGGAGCAACATAGATGAACGATGATTTTAACTTCGACGGAAAGCCATCCAGACCACAAGGTGCTCCCATGCAAATGTGGGATATGCTTTCGATCCTTGTATTGATTCTTACCGCCTGCGTTGGCGCGTATTTCGTGTTCGTCTATCTCAATCCCAGTTCTGGCTTCAACATTTTGCCGCCGGGTGGACGCGGTTCCCAAATTCCCACTGCAACAGTCACTCCGCTGGGGTTGGCTGCTACATGGACTCC
Source organism: Anaerolineales bacterium (assembly GCA_036741855.1). Taxonomy (GTDB): domain Bacteria; phylum Chloroflexota; class Anaerolineae; order Anaerolineales; family Villigracilaceae; genus Defluviilinea. Next base: position 520 of record DAINRK010000150.1, on the reverse strand, counting down.
AAGCCCAACACTGGAGTTAACGCCGAGTAATACGCCACGCCCGACATTTACTCCTTTCTTTACAAATACACCTTTTTCGCTTGTCCCACCAACGAAGACTGCTAAACCAACGAATACACCCCGGGCACCATTTGGTGCAACTTCCTCGCAAGTAGAAAGCTCGATCATTCACCCTGACCTGGCCTGTAACTGGGCAGGCATTGGCGGCACTGTTGTGGATACAAATAACAGCCCCGTGATCGGCACTGTTGTCGTTTTGCGCGGCACTTTGAATGGAAATACAGTCGAACAGCAAACCGTGAGTGGAATCAATAAGGAATATGGACCATCAGGATTTGAATTTGTGTTGGGAAGCGCACCCGTCGCATCCAACAAGACATTGTATGTTCAACTAGTGGATCAGGCAAACATTCCGCTTTCAGATAAAGTAGAGATTATTACATCATCTGAATGCAATAAGAACCTTGTGATCGTACGGTTCAAGAAGAACCGATAAAACGTAGGGACGGGCAGCTGCCCG